>JANXOO010000856.1 GCA_025353525.1 Schlesneria sp.
GAATGTCGACATCACTTTCCGGTTTGAAGTCATCGCGAAGTATCGACCCCAATAGTGCCAGTTCTCGAACGTTCCAGCGGCGACACAGGTCGGCAAGGCTTGCTTCGAAGCTCAAATCTTCGGTCACGGGATTTCTGAGGCCCATTAATTCTTCCTGCGGTGTTCAAACTGTCGATTCAAGAACAAAGGACGCCTGCGAAGTTTATGACGACCAATTGATTTTGGAATTCACCATCCATTGATCGTCGCGGACGGCTTTTTCTGGTTTTTCAGGTTCGTCTTCTCGGAAAATGATATGGCACCAATGCCAAAAATGGTCTCAGGAAAAAAAGTGGGCACATTAAAATTACCGAACAAATAAGGGCTCAACTGATTTTAGCCGCAGTTTTTCCTGGAACCACTAACGGGGAAATGGCTGTTGCAATCCCAACTCTTTTTCCACCAGATCAGGAGATCTGAAAGTACGGGGCTTCTGAAAACCATACGGCCTTCCTGTCGCACGCATCGCATCCGGCTGATAGGATGGAGGTAAGGCAACCGGCATGAAAGGAAATACCGTTCGCTGAAAAAGAGGGACAGCCACCAGGACGATCTGGAACCAGTCCCCGTTTTTCAGCCGGTCAATTTTCCACCGCCGGTCGCCTGACAAAAACACTGCCTGGTTCGGTTGCTGCAATGGATTCGGAGTGAGATGAATGCGTGAGATGTGGATCACTTTCCCGATCGGTTTGATTCTGGTTTCCCGGATCTCGTTTGCTGCGGAGGTGGCGGATTTTACAGAGTTCGATCGAGCGTACGTGAAGGACATTCGCCCGATCATTTCACGACATTGTGAAAAATGTCATTCGCCCGAATTGACAGAAGCCGAGATCGATCTCACCGCATTTCCATCGTTCGCTGACGTGCGACATCGTCCGGAAGTCTGGCAGAAGGTCAACGAGATGCTGACCACCGGCCAGATGCCGCCAAAAGACGCGCCTCAACCAACGGAACGCGATCGCGACCGATTGCAAAAATGGGTTCGTGGATACCTCAAGGTAGAAGCTCGTGCCCTGGCGGGTGATCCGGGGCGAGTTGTGCTGCGTCGTCTGAACAATGTCGAGTACACGAATACGATCCAGGACCTGACACACGTGGCCTCGCTTCAACCAGCGCGTGAGTTTCCTGTCGACAGCGCTGCGGGAGAAGGGTTCACAAATCTGGGAAATGCCCTGGCGATGTCACCGGCACTCGTGACGAAATATCTCGACGCGGCCAAAGGGATCGCCGGACATGCGGTCTTGTTGCCGACCGGATTCAGATTTTCCCCTTCGACCACACCGCGCGACTGGACCGAAGAATTACTCGCGGAAATTCGCGGCCTGTATGCAAAATATACGAATGCCCAAGGGGGGACTCAGGTCAATCTCCAGGGAATTGTGTTCGATACAAACGGCGGCGGCAGGTTGCCGCTCGGACGTTATCTTGAAGCGACCATCGCCGAACGAAATGCCATCGAAACCGGCTCAAAATCGATTGATTCAGTCGCAACGGAACGCGGTCTAAGTCCGAAGTATCTGGGCCTGCTGTGGAAGACGTTATCAAGTCGCGAGTCGACATTCCTGTTCGACGGCCTGCGTGATCGATGGCGAACTGCGACAGTCGCGGATGCTGACGCGATCGCCGTGGACGTTTCAAAATGGCAACAGGCGCTTTGGCGGTTCACCAGCGTCGGCCATATCGGCAAACTCGGCGGCCCTGGGGCGTGGATGGAACCCGTCAGCCCGATCACGACCAGGTATGACGTTCGACTGAAACTTCCCGCGTCGGACGATGCCAATCAGGTCTCACTCTATTTGTCGGCAACAGATGCCGGGGATGGGAATGACAACGATTTTGTCATCTGGCAATCACCCCGCCTTGTCGCACCCGGTCGCCCTGATGTTTTGTTGCGAGATGTGCGCCAAGTCACACGGGCGTTGCTGGAACGTCGCGCCCAAACGTTCGCCATCACAGCCAATTGCCTGAATGCCGCATCCGAAGCAGCCAATGCACGCGGAAAAACAAACGCTGACGAATTGGCTCAGCGGCATCATGTTGACGCTACGATTCTCTCGGCGTGGCTCGACTACCTTGGAGTTGGAACCGGCGGGTCGGTCGCGATCGAGAACCACTTTTCTCAACATATTTCAAAGTCGGCCGGGTACGATTTTGTCAGCGGATGGGGTACGGACGCAACGACGTGAATTGTCGCGAATTCGTCCGATCAGCATGTTCGTATCCCCGGGAATATGAAGCCGCACGGGGTCGCAGTTCATCCTTCGCCAACCTTACAAACGGCAGTCGGGTGGCGGAGTCCCGTCGCGGCCGCGATGCGAATCGAAGCCAGGATTCAACATGCACACCCGGAATGCGGTAACGGTGTGACCTGGTCGCTCGAATTGCGACGCGGAGCGACTCGACAACGTCTGCGATCAGGGATTGCGCACGGGGCCAGTGTCGTCGTTGCAGAACCGGTCGAAAAGATCGACATTCGACCGGACGATGTCGTCTCAATTCTTGTCGGCCCGCGCGACGGAAATCATTCGTGTGATTTGACCGCGATCGACCTGACGCTTTCCGCGGCTGGCGACGGTGGGAAAATATGGGATCTTGCTCGTGACGTTTCGCCGAGTATTCAGGCGGCAAACCCGCACTCGGATCAATTCGGTAACGACGGTATCTGGCACTTCTACACCGAACCGGTTTCGTCAGCGGAGGTTGGTGTCGTGATTCCCGCAGGCTCACTGCTCGCAAAATGGCAATCGACATCGGATGCCGACGAAAAGCGTCAATT
>JANXOO010000891.1 GCA_025353525.1 Schlesneria sp.
CAAGGAAGGCTATTGTTTGACCGGCGATCAGAACATCTTGCAAACGAGGCTGGTTGCGAAGTACCGAATCGACGATCCGGTGGCATACGCATTTGCGACGGAAGACCCTCAAGGAATTGTCCACGATTCCGTAATGGCCGCTACGACTTGCTCAATCGCTTCATGGAAGGTCAACGATGCACTTCGACTTCTCGACACACAAACCCGGAAGACTCTGGCCTCTGAAGTCATGCAGGCCGCGCAAGCCCGTTTGAATGGTTTGCGATGTGGAATGGTTCTGTCGGGGCTCGAATTCAAAGAGATTCATCCGCCTCGACACCTTCGGGCAGAATTCGAGAAAGCCCAAAGCGCCCGCGTCGAAAAGGAAACAATGCGAAGAGAAGCAGAAGGATTTGCGTCCAGCAGGATTCCTCAGGCAGAAGCCGAACAAAATCGCCTGATCAAAGAGGCCATGGCGAACGGAAACGCCCTTTTGTCTCGGGCGAATGCCGAGATTTCTGTTTTTCGTCCATTGCTTGGCGAATACCAGAGTGCCCCGACACTCACGTGTGAAAGGCTCTACCGCGAATCGCTGGAACAGGTCATGATACAAATTGGCAGACGATATTTTCTTCCCGCGCAAACGAAATCGGGAGACGTGCGAATCTTCATTTCGGAATCGGAGAATGCCCCATGAGTTCCCTCGCACCGGCCGCCTCGGCACGACTGGAACAGCGACTGGAAGCCGTTCTCACGATCACAGAACGTTTTCGAATGGGTTTTGACCTGGGCAGTGCGCTCGTCGCAGGCGGCTTGCTGGCAATTGCTTTTTTCTTCGACTGGTTCGGCGACCCCTCACAACGACCTCTGCGCGAAATGCTGAAAGCAGTTGCCGCACTGATCGTTTGCGCTCCTGTTTTTGTTGCCGCCGTACGAGGCGTCTTTAACGGTGACACCGACGACATCATGGAGCAGTTAGTCGCACTCGCTGTCCTGGCAGCACTCGTCAGTGGCGAATTTACGACTGCCGTTTCGATTCCTCTCATTCTTAATCTTGGGCATTTTCTCGAGCGACGAAGCGCACTTGGAGCTCAGGCCGCGATCGATGGATTGAAGACGCTGCAAGGAAGGTCAGCTTCTTTGCTGACGGCTGACGGCGAGCGCGAGGTCGATCCATCGACGTTGCAGGCCGACGATGTTGTCATCGTGCGACCGGGTGACGTGATTCCCGCTGATGGACTTATCCGCCAGGGGACTTCCGCCGTCGATCAATCGTCGATCACGGGTGAATCGTTGGCGGAAGAGGTCGGACCAGGAATGAAACTTTTTGCCGGATCAGTAAACCTTACCGGATTGCTGGAAATCACGGTAACAGGAGTTGGCGTTCACACAGCGCTCGGTCGAGTCCTTGAACTTCTGCGTTCCGCTGAACAGTCCAAAACCCCTGCTGTGCGACTTGTTGAACGGTATGCCGGTTACTACGTTCCGATGATGTTGATCGCTGCTGCGGCGATGTTGTTTTTAACACGCGACATGAGTCGCGCCGTGGCGATGCTCGTCGTCGCATGTCCAGGGGCATTCGTACTCGCCGGTCCGACAGCGATGATCGCTGCACTGGCAGCCGCTTCGAGGTTGGGGATCCTGGTCAAGAATACGAAGTTCCTCGAAGTACTCGCCGAAGTTGACACAGTGGTGCTCGACAAAACCGGGACCGTCACTTTGGGGCACCTGGAAGTCGTGGTGGCGCAACCGAATGAAGGAGTTACGGATCAAGAGTTACTCCGTGAAGCAGCGCT
>JANXOO010000900.1 GCA_025353525.1 Schlesneria sp.
GTCTTGTTGCATCTGTTGCCTCGCAGCACTACTGAGGACCTCGTAGTACTTGGTGCCCCACTGGCGAGGGAGAATCTTTTCTAAGCCGCTGTGGTACGCATCATGGACCGACTTTGGCAGTTTTTCCAAAACCTGCTTGGACGGCCCACCAAGATACTTGGGCCAAGGATGATGAAGCTGGCTCACGCCGCTTGGAACGGCAGGCAAATTGCCTGTTACGTAGCTTTGAGCATTGTGGACGAGAATCGGTGTGTGGTGATTAGTCCCGGCCACGTAATACGTGTGGAATCCCTGCACCTTGAAATTGAAGACCTTGATGCCTTCGGGATGTTCCTCACGTCGGGTTGCGACCAGCCTTTGCCTGAGGTCGTTCGGGGACAGTACCTCCTGACCCGGCTGCAACGCTCCGGCATCCACAAACCCGTTCGTGTCTGCAACGAAGAACGGGTGCTCATCGGTTGTCTGAAGCTCCTGGTCATTTCCGGTCGCGTCACGGAACGTCAGGTGACGAAGATGAAAAGACTTGCGGCGATAGACTTCTTCAACAGGTTTCCAACCGATCTCGCGACCATGTTCGTCACGGGCGAGAACCAGGTCCCCTTCCTGGATGTCTTCGATATTTTTCGTGACGTATTCAGGAGTCGCAGACCGGGCCGTCACTGCGGCATTGGCCACCTGATCTGATTTGAGCGACTGCGCACCGTACCAGCCCCCGAACCCGAAACAGACGAGCATTGCAGCGGTCAACGCCCGTGTCAGCAATTGTCGATTGATCTTCGGCTTCGGTTTCCCCGTCGGCAACAACGGAAGCGGCAGTGATAATCCGCTTCCCGACATTCGTTGCCCATTCTCATCCGATCCGACATCGTAGAAATCATGGTGTTGAGAATCATGGTGTCGAGAATCGTCGTGTTGAGAATCGTCGTGTCGAGAATCGTCGTCCGGTCGTTTCCCTTTCGGACGCATGCGTGGCTGAAGTCGCACAGTGGTCTCGTCCTCCTTCATTTTCGTTTTTGCGACCGCGAAGGCAATCCCCGCACCGATCATCATGACAGCACTCAAGCCCGATTCAGAGTACTCGATGTCCGAATGATCAGCTACGACGAACGCCACGACTGCGGGCGACTCCGGTTTTACCAGAATCCGGGTCCCCGCAACAAAGCAATTCGGGTTGCCAGGTGCGCAACTCACGTGAGTCTTATACGGCACATATTTTCCCGTCGAGTCGACGACGCCAACCGTCGTACCGGAGGCTGTCGAGGTTGCCGAGGTGGCCGCAGACCCGACTGTTTTCGTCGCCGCACCACCACGCATCCCATGACCAAATTTGCTGGCAGCCTTGCCGACCTGAAGCACTGCGGCACCGCCGGTGACAATTTGCATTGAATTTTGAACTGTCAACTGGCCCGTTTGAACGACATCAATAACTCCTGTCGCACCCTGCACAATATTGCCCGCAGTGTCAATCGCGTTCAACGCTTGTCCCACTCTCCCCAAATTGGCTGAACCCATTGTTCCGGCGACGATTAAAAAGTGCCGACGGGGACACAGAACGTTTAGAACTGACGCGAGTGTAGAGTCAGCTGCAAGTACAGCGAAGATCGCCCTAACGCGACTGCGGTCAACTACTCGAGTCAGAATCTCATTCGGTTCGAGAAGCTCCGCCGCGGCCAAAGTGCTGTGTCCCCATGGCAACCCAGACAAATCGCCGTCAGCCTTCAGCACACTACTCCGTGGATCGGCTTCAGCGGTTGCACTGACAAAGGTATCGATTCGAATGTCACCATCAGCGTTTACAGCTTGGCAAAAAGTTACCCGATATACGCCCACCACCACATTGACAAATCTTTCGACCGGAAATTCTTCTGGACCTTCCAAGCGTAAGACGCCGGAAGGCAGTTCAATCGGCACAGAAATGACCCGATCATATACTTCAAGCGACGCAGATTCGGCTCGAAAGACAGAAATCGTTGCCGTCCCGTCCTGAATCAGTGTGCGAATTCCAACAGAGTGCGGACGTCTAACAAATCCTTGATTGATGTGCTGATCGGTCCAAATGCTGCCCGGCTCTTGCTCGCCAGCGTCGTAGGCAATTACTTGCCCGTAAGAGAAATAAAGGGACTTCGAACCGGTCAATTGGAGTTTGCTCAACGTTTCCATCGTCATCTCTCTTCAGTCTCCGTTTACACGGTATCTGTCACTGCTTGGGAAAAACAAAGGGGACATTCTACTTTT
>JANXOO010000902.1 GCA_025353525.1 Schlesneria sp.
GCGTCGCCTTGTCAAAGTCGATCTGCTGTAATTTTTGCGGCACAATTTCCATTGCCAGACCGCTGGCTCGTTCGCCCGCAGACTGACCACCCATACCGTCAGCGACCAGGAAATACCGAAAACGAGGGTCAACGTAACACGCGTCCTCATTATTTTCGCGTTTTCCGACAATGCTTAGCCAACCCACTTGCAACTTCATGATGTATTACCAGAACGTCGATGTGGCCAATTCTTTTCTTTAACTGTGCGGAGTATACATCGACCGGTTGTGCCCGAACTTGAGATGCAAATCACGCATTCATTGAGTTTAGGACCGTTCCGACAGAATGGAAGCCCTCTACCGGTTAAAAATGGTTTCATTCAGCACTCCGATATCGTTCAGATCGGGGAGTTTGGGCAAAGTGTACCGACAAGATCGCGAATTCCAAGCGTTGTGGCACTGAACAACATTTCACCAGCCTCAAAACCGGCCGTTCCGCCGAAAAACCGGTTCTGGCTTTCGACCAGACGGAATACCCGCTCTTTCCCTGGTGGAAACTGGGTTTTATAAGCGCGGATCGCCTCGATCTTGATTGCCAGTGTTTCCGAAATATCAAATACAAATCGACCGGTCACTTCGGGGTGATCCAGCGTCGAGAATCCAAGTGGATACCAAAGTTGCTTTTTGACGGTATGCACCGGCAATCCGGCGAATTCGTCGTCCCATTTCGTCAAGCGGCTGTAAAACACAGCGGCGTCGGTCAACTGCATGGCTTGCCAGTGATCGGGCGACGCCATTGGCGTTTTGCCGGCGATTCCCATCACAATGGCCGGTCGCCAATGTCGGATGACTCGTGCCAACGCAATTCGCGCCGGGAACGAATCGAACAGGCACCGGTTCGGCAGTGTCAACGTCTCGCGAACCTGCACACCAAGGATCCTGGCAGCTTCGGTCGCTTCCGAAAGACGCTCCGCAGGACCGGAACTTCCAGGCGTCGGCTCACCATTCGTCAAGTCGCAAATTCCAACGCGATACCCCTGCTGAACAAGCCTCGCCAGAGTGCCTCCGACGGCAATTTCAACATCATCAGGATGAGCACCGATGGCAAGAACGTCGAGAGGTTGCGAGGATGCGACGGACATTATTATTCCTGACCTGAATCGGAATCGCAGAACGCCTGAATCAGTTTTGCGACCCGATGGGGATGAGTCAAATACGGGTGCTGTCCCGCCGAATGCATCCATTCGGTGCGGGAGTGTTTCAGTCTCGCTTCAAGTACTTCTTGCGATTCGGCAGCGACTTTCCCTTCGCCCTCCGTGCGAAGCAACACCGTCGGAGTTCCGATATCGCCGAGTCGGGCAACGACATCAAACGAATTCACCGCCCAACTGCGCCGAGCCAGGTCGCGCAATGACAAATGTCCGGTGCTTTCCACAAGAAATTCAAACCTCGAATGGTCGTAAGGAGGAAACCACGGCTGATGATTGACTGCCTGAAATCGTCGGCGCTGCGGAAGCGAGTTCAATGTTTCATGTGAGTACAAACACATTGAAGCCAGTGTTCGCTCAAAAAACGAAAGTCGCCGAGCCGCAAAACCGTGTTGTAACACCATGCGTTCCAGTCGCTGCGGGTGACTGAGCGCCGTTTGAAGCGCAATCGCCGCCCCGAATGCGGCACCATAGATGGTGAACTTGTCGTCACCGTGCGCGTCTGCCACAGCGATCAGATCCTCTGTGAATTCTGAAATCGCCGGAATGGACTTTTTGGTCATCGCGCTGTCGGTCATGGCAAACGTATCGTAGACAACACATTGAAACTGGTCTCGCAACAGCCATACGGTTAATGCAAATAATTCCGAGGTTGCCACGAAGTTGTTCAGGAAATACAGAGGCCGCCCCTGACCCCAGGTTCGCCCGACGATTCGATGAGGACCTCGTTCGAGTTCCCAAAAATCGCCGTCTTGCGAAAACCGCTCGCGAATTTCCTGCCACATTAACGGAGTGGGACATGGTTCGCCGGCGCCATCCGTTTTCGGGATGTCGGACCCGACGACGGAAGTGTTTTGACAGCATTCTTCGCCGTCTTCACAATTTAAACTGCTCCTGGCATGGTCGGCGGACTCAGGGAGCGTGAATCGGGAATCAGACATGGTTTCGGTTCAATACGGTAAACTTGTCAGGTCTTTGGTCGCTGTTCGTCCGGCGAAAACAGCAGTTCTTTCGCACTGGCAGCGTTTTTCGGGAATTTTGCGTTCCTCAAGTATCGTCGCCGAACTGCCGTGCCAAAACAATGACGATCACCGAAAAAAACAGGTGGACTGGGTGGGATGCCCAGGTTCTGCGGGATGACCGGTGGGCTCGGTCTTGATGGTGATTAAGTGTCGATAACCTAGGACGCGGCGGGGGCGGGATTGGATTAACGGGTTGAGGGCGGTTGGGAAATGGTGCCTGAAAACCGGGGACCGGGTGTAGCCCTGATTTTGGGGCCAAGTTGCCGACTGTAAATTCAAGAGGCTGGCACCTGAGAATTGAAGGCAGGCTAAAGCCTGTACTTCATCTTGTATGCTCCAGCATTCGAACTCCTGGTTTCGGTCAGAGTGTCTTCTTTTTTGTGTTGTAAACGAGCAAATATGGCCCAATACCGGGTGCAACTCGATTCTTTCAGCGGTCCAATGGACTTGCTGCTGTACCTGGTGCGCCGCGACGAGATCGATATCGTTCGATTGCCGATCGCTAAAATTACAGGTCAATTCCTTGAATTTCTCGACGTCCTGCAGTTACTCGACCTGGATCTGATTGGCGATTTCGTTGTCCTTGCCAGTTCGTTGATCGAAATCAAGAGTCGGCAAGTTTTGCCGAGGGCTGAAGAAGAAGTGACTGCCGGGGAACTTCCGCTGGCCGACGATCCGTGCGGGGAACTGATTCAACAATTGCTCGAATACAAGCGTTACAAAGATGCGGCGACTGCTCTGGAACAACAAGCCGCAGAATGGCAAGAACGATATCCGAGGTTAAGTGATGAACGTCCGACAATCGGGAAAGATCCGAGCGCCGATTCGATCAAGGAAGTCGAACTTTGGGATCTTGTGAGTGCTCTTTCTCGCGTGATTCAAAAGAAAGTTGTTGAATCAACATCCCGCATCCTTTACGACGATACGCCGATCTCGGTTTACATCGAACGAATCGGTGCCCGCGTTCGCGAAGCGGGTAAAGTCTCGTTCAGCGAATTCTTCGAAGGAGCCAATTTGCGAAGCAAGATCGTCGGTCTCTTTCTGGCGGTTCTGGAACTTTTACGCCATCACGGCTATCGCGCCGAACAACCGTCTCAGTACGGCGAAATCTATGTTCTTCCGCCCATTGCCGAACCCGCTGAAATGATCGATGCTGAATCACCGACCAGTCCCCCGAAGTCGAACGTGCCGGTTGTCATGGCCGAAGTCGCGTGATGTTGTGTTGCCGCAATACTGACGATAAGACCGTCAAGTCAACCGCTGTGATCATATTTCGCGAGAACACCGCAGTTCTGCCACTGCTTCGGAGTCCTCGGAGAAGCAGTACTCTTGCTTTGGAAACCGCATCC
>JANXOO010000906.1 GCA_025353525.1 Schlesneria sp.
ATCGAAGTCATCAACGCCGCTCCATAATCGAACTGGTCATCGAAGCCGGTGATATCGGAAGGCTTGAGGCTGGAGTAGACGACTTCATTTCGGCTAAGGACCTGAACCGGATACGAATCAGATTCGTGAACTTTGCTTCCGTCACCTTTGGCATATTCATATTCCACTTCGATGACAGCGGGTCTCGAACCATTCATGGCCATGACTTTGTCGAGATCAAAAACAGGGAAGAACGGATCAACAACTGTCTGGCCGGGGTAGAGGCGTGCCGATCGCTGCCATGCTCCCCAGCTTCCCATTTCTGCCACGCGAAATCTGACACGGTAGTCGTTCAGAATCTGGTCGCCGTTGTTCTTTGCGACGGCACGAGCGGCCCACATGTAGTTGAATTTCGAGTTCGAATAGTTTTTCGCCAGGCAGCTCATCAAAGTCGTTTTGTGGTCGACCTCAAAACTGAGTTCCGCTCTGGTTCCGTCTTCAATCTGAGGAGTGAAGTCGTAGCTGATTTCTTTCTTCTGGTGGTCGAAGGTGGCATGGGTCGCTCCTTCGGGAAGCTCGACATCGATAATCATCGTTCCCAGTCCGACCGCAGTCGATTCAGCGCTCATCAGGATCACTCGGGAATCGCTCGCCGTGACCAATTGCGAATTTTCATCGCCGTGTAGCGGAAGGATCCAGTGATTTCCCTTGACGATCCGTGCGGCACCCGGTGTGGAAAAGGTCATGTCGACTTCGTTGTTGCTATCGATGAACTCGCCAGCCAATCCGTTTTTCTTGCTCCAGTTCCGATCATCCATACCGATTTTTCGGGCGAGCAGATTGAAGTTGCTCCCCAGCTTCTTCAGGGCCGTGTAATGAGTCAGTTTGGTTTGCAGGACGATCTTCGTCTCGCAGTCTCCGACTTTCGAGATTTTTGCGTTTGCCCGACCCGAGAGCGACGGATCGCTGGCGATGGCGGATCGCAGGCATGGGCTGGTTGCGAGCAGGACGCAGCAGATTGTCCGGATGGCTCGGCGGATGGTTTGGCTTGGTCGGATCATGATGCAACTCTTTCAACTGTCAGGGTTTGTGTGGTCGGGATGTTTTGTTGTTCCCGGTATGCCACCCCATACAGACGGGATTTGGAGTTGTGACAAAAATCCTCGTAATTTTTTCAAATTTCGGCGAACTCCATTTTCCGCGTCACAAGATCGCCGCAGCGATGTATGGGTGTTGCGGCAGACAGGACACGACTGAAACAACGCCGCCAGATGCGATTTGCGGTACATGCAATCAAGGGTTCAGATTCAGGGGCAGGATGAGGCGAACAGTAGCGCATACCGCGAGCATTCCATGAATCTGCAGCGAGAAACGACGGATTACCGCAATAGCGTTCAGGACAAGTGGGCAAGGCAGCGCGGCGAAGCACCGGCGGCGCACGCGACGTTCGTCAACAGCGCAACCGGGACCGGTTGGCAATTGCCCACAAATCTTTCCCCCGGCCAGAGCGTTCGCGATCCGGGGAGCGGCAACGTCTTTGCGATGGATGTCCTCGGCCAATACTGGATGAACGACGGGCATGGCTACTGGCAATCGATGAATTACCAGGGTTAATTCCGGCAGGGATCATTGCAGCAAGGAAATCAATCATGCATCGGTTTCACCGAATCATCGTTTCGCTCGTCGCGGTCACATACTGCGCAGCCTCGCCGTTTCACGGGCGTGTTGCGCTGGGACAGGGCCGTTCTGAGATTCAATTTGTGTCGGCCTCCAGGCCGAGCAATGTGCCTGAGCTCTTTCTGGTTGCCGACAGCCGTTGTGGCCGGATCCATTCGTGGAAGAAACTGAATCCCTCCGCTGATCGCTCGTTTGTCATCTGCCATGGATTCGGAGGTACGAAGCCTTGTGATCGCTTTCACGAACTTGGTCATCACCTGAGTCGCCAGTTTCCAGAGTCAAACGTCCTGCTGACAGAATGGAACACGGCAGTCGGTCAATCGTTCCTTGGAATTCCCGAAATTTGGGACGCTGCTGCCCGGATCGATGAGACCGGACGCGAGTTGGCCCGCATGGTTCGGGAGTCGGGCATTGATCCGTCGAGCATGACGTTGATCGGAGAGAGCTTCGGTGTCTATGTGACGGGGCGAATGGCGGAGCATCTGGGCGAGGTTGATCGCATCCTGGCGTTCAACCCGGCAAACGAGGCGGGAGGTCATGCTGCCGTCGACCTGACTCCGTTCAGCCGAATGGCCTGGTCATTTCAGACGTATTCGCCCTATGACACGACTGCCAGGATCGCCGATGCGAGTCTTTTCCTTGAGTCTCCGCAGGGATACGGTTACACCGAACAACATACGTACGGGATTAACTGGCTCGCCAAACAGATCGAGCAGGGCGACATGAGCTGGCTGTTGATGCAACGTACGCTTCCCGCTCCGAAGCCAGGCTGGTTTTGTGGTATCGCCACGATCGATGCCGGGTTCATTTCGAAGTACGTCGCCTGTCAGAGGCCGCAGCTTGCCTCGTCAGGAATCGAGAGCGTTCATTTGCTGCAACTCCCGTTGAGCGTAGACGCGAGAGAACTGAATCAGTCCGCTGATTGAAATCGCAGTCTCCAGGACGCCAACAAGGACCAGAGTATACCATACACCGTAAGGCTGCCCTTTGGCGACTGCGATGACACCGAAGATCAGGCACATAACGCCCATCACTACACTGAGTTTAATGCAATTGGTCACCATGGCGCGGGCTCGTTCGCGTGAGGCGAGCCCACCGAGAATTGCCCCCCCGATTCCAAAAATGACACCAAAAATACCTCCGAAGATTCCGCTGTAACGATCCGGCCACCACGCGCCGGGTGCGACCAGATTGATCGGGCCATCGACCAGTTCGACATCGGCGATCTCGACTTCGCCTGTTCCTGGTTAAACGAGGTTCAGCTCGATCGCTTTGGGAGCGGGGCTTCCGCCAAAGTTCATCGGTGTCACAAAGTCGCGCCACACAGATGTACCGATGATCTTTCCCATTGGTCCGGCGTCGTCGAGTGTTCGAGAGAACGCAAGCCGTCCCTTTTCGTTGTGGTGTCACATCTCGACGTAGCCAGGTTGAGTCACATTCTGAAAGCGCATGCGGCCTCGGACGGAGTATTGCGTTTTTGTGATTGCAGGCGCTGCGAACATCGCAATCGGCCGGTTCACCACCGCCCCAGCCGCCGGAAAGGTTAACCGGATTCGTTCCGGATCATTGGCATCGGCGGGTAGAACGTCACCTGTACTCTTGTCAAAATTGGACCAGTCGAACTTCGTCAAAACCGTTTGAGCAGACAGGTGCGACGGAAGCAGACTGAACGCAGAGATCGTTACTGACATCGCAACAATGGCCGA
>JANXOO010000910.1 GCA_025353525.1 Schlesneria sp.
CGTCGCAGTGGCCGAATACAGCAACGGCTGGGCGAACTCGCAGGAAACAAACCTGTTCCGGAATTTTTCACATCTGGTCCTGTCAGGAAAAACCGACCCTGCCTGGGCTGAGATTGCCCTGAAGACACAGCGAGTCGTTGATTTGTGCCTGCAATCAGCGCGGCAAGACGGCAAACCTGTTGAACTGTGAGCGTGACCAGAGACGAACGAGTGAGCCAACATGAAAATTGCCGAAATTGAAGTGATCGCGTTGACAGGTGCGACTGTCGACGGAGGCTGGCCACAGGGACATGAGCCTCAGGAGAATCTGCACACTCTCGTACAGATTCGAACGGACGAGGGGCTTTACGGGTGGGGAAGCTGTTTCACTTCGGGAACATTGATCGAAGGTGCGGTGGCATTGCTTTGGCCGCTGCTCAAAGGTCAATCTGCCGTCGAACCGGAACGAGTCTCCGAAACATTGCGCCAATCGAGTTTTTGGCAGGGCCGCGGCGGTTCTGTCGAACACGCAATTAGCGGAATCGATATTGCGCTGTGGGACATCATGGGAAAAGCCTGCAACCAACCGGTATCCAGGCTGTTGGGTGGCAACTATCGCCAGCGGATCAAGCCGTACGGTTCAATTCTGTTTGACGAGCCCGAATTGCTGCGGGCCAGTCTGGAAAGTGTTGTGGCACGCGGGTTCAAGGCGATCAAAATGGGTTGGCGTCCGTTCGGTCGACGCAACCGACAATTTGACGAACTGCTGATCGAAACGGCTCGGGATACAGTCGGGGAATCGGTCGAGTTAATGGTCGATGCGGGCGGAAGCGAACAGTTCTGGCCGCATGGGATGAATTGGGCTCGCGAAACAGCCATCATGCTTTCGGACTTCGATATTACCTGGTTTGAAGAGCCGTTGCCGCCCGACGACATCGAAGGCTACATCGAGCTGACGCGGGTTTCGCCCGTTCCGATTGCAGGGGGCGAAGTTTTGACGCGACGGCAGTCGTTTCAGCCATGGCTGGAACGCCGCGCTGTCGACATCATTCAACCCGACTGTACGAAGAACGGTGGCCTGACGGAATCAAGACGACTGGCGTGGATGGCGTTCGACCACAACATTACTGTTGTTCCGCATGGCTGGAATACCGCAGTGGGGCTGGCCGCCGATCTTCAATTCTCGGCCGCAATTCCCGTCGCCCGGTACGTTGAATACCTGACACCCTGCGCTTATATCGAAGAGCTTCCCGTTCATCCGTTTCGAATCGACAGCGAAGGCTTTTTGGAGATCCCGATGACTCCAGGTTTGGGCATCGACATCGACCCTGAAAAGCTGCAACGGTTCGCCGGCAAACGAACGACGTTCAGTTAGTCATAGTTGATCCTGCAACAATATCGAACTCGTACCTGCCTCTGTGACAAACGCGGGGGCAACTCTCAATTCAACCCTGATCCGAATGACTCCGAACAGGGCGGAACCTGGAAAACTCACAAAGGACAACCGATGTTGGAACCGACTCGAATCACTCGTCGTTTTGCAGTTGCGATTGGCTTCTGTCTTCTGGCTGTTTCACCGTTGGTGCTCGTCAGTGCCGCCGAGTTACCGAAGGTCTCTTACTTTGAAATTGACGCTTCGCCCCCGATCGGTAGTCCGAACGCCTATGAATCGGTCCAGGAAGTACTCATTCCATTAAGCTGTCGCGGGATCGTGCTGCTGGGGTCAGGCCAGCCAATCGTTTTGTGCGCTGTCGACTGGATCGGCTTTTCTAATGACGGCCACAAGGTCTTTCGCGAGGAGTTGGCTCGAGGCGCAGGAACGTCGCCGGAACGGGTTGCTGTCCATGCATTGCACCAGCACGACGCTCCGGTTTGTGATTTTTCAGCGGACGAACTGCTGCGACAACAGGGGTTGACAAACGAACCATTCGATTCAGTATTCGCCAGAAGTATGATGCGCCGCGCCGCCGAGGCTGTGACAAAGGCTGTTGCGGACGCCAAACCGTTCACTCATATTGGTCACGGAGATGGCGTTGTTGAACATGTGGCATCGAATCGCCGGGTGCTCGGAGCCGATGGCAAGGTGAAACACATTCGGTGGTCAGCCAACAAAGACCACATTGTCCGGGGTTATCCGGAAGGAGTCATCGACCGAAACGTGAAGTCGGTCAGTTTCTGGAACGAGGATCGTCGCCTGGTTGTGCTCACCTGGTACGCGACTCATCCGCAAAGTTACTACCGTACAGGAAAAGCCAATCCCGACTTCCCAGGTATCGCCCGAAACCTGCGTCAAGCGGCCACCGGAGTCCCTCATGTCCATTTTTGTGGCGCAGCGGGCAACGTCACGGCAGGCAAGTACAACGATGGCTCACCCGACAATCGGCAGAATCTGGCAGAGCGTCTGGCATCCGGAATGAGCCGGGCGTTTGACGCAGAACGCAAGATTCCGATTTCCGTTCAGGACGTTGGCTGGCAATCACTTCCCGTCGCATTACCGCCTGCCGCTCATTTGAAACAGGATAAACTGATCGCCGATGTCAGCAACGCCGCTCTTCCGGCTCATAATCGCAGCTACAGCGCTGTGGCTCTGGTCTGGCTTCGACGGTGCCTGGCCCGAGAGCAGATCGACCTGAGTTGTCTGCGCCTCGGCCCTGTTCGAGTTTTGCACATGCCGGGAGAATTGTTCATTGAATACCAATTGGCCGCACAGCAGCTTCGACCGGACCTGTTCGTAGCGATGGCGGCCTACGGTGAATACGCCCCGTACTATATCGGAACCGAAATTGCCTACGAGCAAGGAGGCTACGAGACCAGTGAAGTCGCTACGCACGTTGCACCGGCGGTCGAAACCGTACTCGTCCGCGCTCTGGAAAAATTGCTCGACGCCCCAAAACCGCTTCCGGAAAAACTCGGGACCAGTGCTGCGGAACGCGAGTCCGAATATGCGAGACAACATCCCGAATCGAAATAAAACAACGCACGTCCTGCGAGCATATTCTTCGTATTTCTGGCGTCCTTGCGTTAAATTCCTTCGTTTCCTTGACTCGACTTTTCAGTTCTCTTCCTTTTGATATCCAACGCGAAGGATCAAATGGAAAACTGCGTGCGAGAACCGGGAAATTGAACGCAATGGCGCAAGGAGGCAAAGACGCAAAAAAGAAATGAACCTCGGGTGGCAGGCTGAATTTTGGGTCGAGGCCGACAAAACAGTGTCGGTCAATTGGCTCGGCAGGTTTCGGGGCGGGTGACATTCTTGTCGGTAAATGGGGTTGCGAGCGTCGTCGGCATCAGGTTAACTTTCGCCGGAACGCCATATTTCGCGACTGCTTGCGGACATCGGCTTTCGATAATTGCCTCATTCGTTGCTACTCACAAGATCTATTTCGACGCCGGGAATCCGGTTTATTCAGAAGGAACACGATTTTGGCGGACCGCGATTTCTCGAAGTTTCAGAAAAAAGTCATTCAGCGCTATTACGATAATCGACCGGCACTGGACGAACAGCGGCTGGCCGAACTGGCGTCCGATTTATATCTGGCCAGCGACAAGAAAAAGCCGAAACTCTGGGAATCAGCCAGGGAGATTATGGAACGACTCGGCACCCCTCTTTCGCGAATCGAGCACGTGATGAAAACCGCCGATCCGTCTCAGGTCGCTGAAGTCGTCAAGGATATACAATCGGGAAAAATTCGACCCAAGCCTGAAAAGAAACCGGGCGATGAATCGGGCCAGGCACCGAAGTAGACCGGATACAAATGGCGTTTCAAGCGAACCCGCGAGTAATCTTCAGTGTCATTTTTTGCAATGACATTCCACAAGTTCATTCGCGATCGGTTGCATGGAGATCGCTTCTGACCGCCGTTGATATTGCCTCTTTCGAGATTGGTCACTCAATCGGGATAATCGGTTAGCGTGTCAGCGAAATCGGACTTGCGAAGATTTTGATTGTGAACGTGTGTGTGACCGTGGCACCGGATTTGTCCGTGACTTTGACACTGAACGTGAATGATCCGATCGCAGTCGGCGTTCCTTCGATCGTTCCCGTACTGGCTTTCAGCACCAGGCCACCTGGCAACGCACCTGAGGCAAGACTGAAAATTTCAGGTGTTGTGCCGCCGCTGGTGGCGATCGTTTGATTGTAGCCAGGTTTGCCTTTAGTCCAGTTGACGAGCGACGCCGTCGTAATCATAAGCGGAGCATGAATTGTGATTGAGTAGGCGTGTGTTGCCGCCGAACCGGCTTTGTCGGTGACCTTGAGAGTAAACGTCGACGTTCCGATTGCAGTCGGCTTTCCTGTGATCGCTCCCGTGCTGGCGTTCAGGGACAGTCCCGCAGGAATTATTCCTGATGCCAGGCTGTAAATAAATGGACCGGTTCCGCCGCTTGTCACGACCGTTTGATTGTAACCGGCCTGATTTTGAGTCCAGTTCACCAGGGATATCGTCGTTATCGAGACAGTTTTGTTGATTGTCACTGTGAACGTGTGCATCGCCGTCGAACCGGCCTTGTCGGTGACTTTCACAGCAAATGTTGAAGTTCCGATTGCCGTCGGCTTTCCGGTGATCGTCCCGGTACTGGCATTCAGGGACAAGCCGGCGGGAAGTTTTCCGGACGCCAGTGTGAACAGCAGCGGCCCCGTTCCGCCGCTCGTCGCAACCGTTTGACTGTAACCCGCCTGGTTTTGAGTCCAGTTCGCCAGTGACATCGACGTGATCGACGAAGGGATGTTGATCGTCACAGAGAATGTGTGCATCGCGGTCGAACCGGCCTTGTCGGTGACTTTCACAGCAAATGTTGAAGTTCCGATTGCCCTGGGCTTTCCGGTGATCGCCCCCGTATTAGCGTTCAGGGACAAGCCCGCAGGAAGTTTACCGGACGCCAGAGTGAACAGCAGCGGCCCCGTTCCGCCGCTCGTTGCGACCGTTTGACTGTAACCAGCCTGATTTTGCGTCCAGTTCGCCAATGAAGTCGAAGTGACCGACACTGGGGCGTTGATTGTCACCGTGA
>JANXOO010000967.1 GCA_025353525.1 Schlesneria sp.
CCCAATTTTTGAAGTCGGCGGTCAACAGAAACATCAGAGTAGGAGAATTGGGGAGGAGTGGAAAAGGCATCAGGACGACCGATTTGGTTCCTGACACATTTGCCACTCCTCCAAGCTTTCGTCGTCGGTATTGCACCTGAATTGCTGGGTCAATGCTCTTGCATGAATTTCGTCGCAATTCCTATATTATAAACAGAAAGATCGACCTTATGGTGAGCCAGCCATAGCGGTCCGTTTATGGAAGCAATCTGGATCGAGAATCACAAGTTCGGCCGCTGGAGGTGACCATGGATCGCGGCGTTCTCCTGGGTGTGGCGTGCTGCGTGTGCTGGAGCGCTTTCCCCGATGAGCCACGGCCGGCTGCCAGCGGAAATACGGTCATTCGTGGGAACTTCGGCCCCTCCGAGATCGTCATTACGACCACCGAACGTCTTGCTGGGGCGATTCACTCCTTGAAATGGGGCGAGGAGGAGTTTATCGACAGCCACGACCACGGCCGGCAACTGCAATCCGCCGCCAGCTTCGATTGCGGTTCCCCGACCGAATTCTGGGCCGAGTGCTTCAACCCCACCGAGGCTGGCTCACGGGCCGACGGCGTCGGCGACAAGTCTTCCAGCAAGCTGCTTCGCGTGGGTGTCGACGGGCCTGAGTTACGGACCACCACTCAGATGGCGTTCTGGCTCGCACCCGTCGAGAAGTCCTTCGGCCGGCCGGCGCTCAACAAGAAGGTGTTGTCGGAGCACCTGGTCACGAAGCGGGTCCGAATCGGGTACAAGAAGCAAGCCAACGTCATCGAGTACGAGGTCACGTACACGGTCCCAGAGGGCGAGCGACACACCTACGCCCAGTTTGAAACGCTGACGGGGTACATGCCTGCCAAATTCGATCGGTTCTGGAAGTTCCTGCCGGATTCCGGCAAGCTGGCGGAGTTGGATGATGGTCCTGGTGAGCAGGAGTTTCCCGTCGTCTTCGCCACCGATAGCGGGAGTCACGCACTGGGCGTCTTCTCGCCCGACCAGCCCTCACCCGGGTACGAGAAGGCCGGCTATGGCCGGTTTCGTTTCAATGCAGAGAAAGTGGTTAAGTGGAACTGCGTATTTCGGCAGCGGACTACGAACGGGGTCGCCGCCGGGGACCATCGCTTTCGTTTGTTCGTCGCGGTCGGCACGCTGGACGACGTGAGGGCCGCAATAGGCTTCTTAAATCAAGAGTTTGCGGCCAAGTGAGCCAACAATACGGAGGCCAGGAGAAATCTAAGGAGACATTCTACTTTTTAAGGTGCGAACAGACATCAGAACTTTGATTTCACAAGGTGGTTTTCGGGAAATCAAAGGTGTCAGGCACGAATGGCGTTGTCCACGGGAATTCTGCGTTTTTGCGACCGTAAACTGTCACGACCGCGCAGCGTTGAAGAACGCGATTCTTCGCGTTCACGAATTTCAAGATTCTTTTCCGCGTGCAGGTATGGCGTGACCCAACTGTTCGTTAGAATACCGCAGGCGTGGACCTTTCCTGGTGTGGTGTGGCAACAGTTGACTAGGGAAGGTCTATGTCCATTTTACCACGCCTCTCACTCCGCTGCTTTAGCATGTTTCAGCGGTCGATGATTCAAACCAACGAACTTCCATTGTGCGAAGTTCTCGACAGCTCTTTGTTTGCCAAGGCATTCAACGAAGACGAAGTTGTCTTTGGGATCGCCGACGAAGATGTCTTTACGCCGGCGATTACCCTCTGGGCAATGATCTCTCAGTTCCTCTTCAAACAGGAAAGCAGATCATGCAAAGCGGCCGCCGGTCGTGTGGTCTCCCTGATCGCACAGATCGCTGGTCGTGTCGTCGCTCAGAATGCCGGGAACTACTGCCGAGCCAAGGCCAGGATTCCGGTCGCGACGATCAAGAAAATCGCGCTGCGACTCACCAGTCAGGCTGAGACTGGCTGCCTTAAGTTTGACGACCTGACGACTGTGCTCGACTCCGATCAGGCAGAAGATCGCCTGTCCCCAAGAGTGATCGCTGAAATTCGTTCGCTGCCGACAGGCGGTCGAATCATCATGGTCGATGGATTCACGATCGACGCTCCTGATACCGCTGAGAATCAGAAAAAGTATCCTCAGAATCCCGCTCAGAAAGAAGGGCTGGGGTTTCCGATTCTGCGCTGCGTCTGTTTGATTTCCATGATTACCGGGATGCTGATCGATCTCGGCTACGCCGCGTACAGCGGCAAGGGGACTGGCGAAACAGCGATTCTGCGTCAATTGAGTTCTACGCTTCGAGCAGGCGATATTGTGGTTGCTGATTCGTATCACTGCACGTATTGGTTCATTGCCTTCTGCATCAAGCTTGGCGTTCACGTTGTGATGAAGAATCATCACCAGCGAGATGACAATCCAAGGGATGCGAAGCGTATCAGTGCGACGGAACGCACCGTCAACTGGTCACGTGGGCCGCGTCCGAATTGGATGTCAAGAAAAGAGTATCGACACACGCCTGAAATCATCGAGCTGCGGTTGAGTGACGTGTCAGTGGATACTCCCGGATCCCGCTCTGAAGGATTCACGATCACAACGACTTGACTTGACGTGGAAGAGCATCCTGGTGCATGGCTTGGTTCCATGTATGAAGGACGCTGGATTGTGGAGCCGGATATTGAGTCGATTAAATGCACGCTGGGCTTAGAGCATCTACGTGGACAGAGTCCTGAGAGTCTTCATCGCGAGCTATGGACCGGAGCGCTGACTTACAACCTTGTGCGACTGAAGATGCTGCAAAGTGGCTACGCTGTTGGCCGCGAGATTCGCAGCATGAGTTTCACAGAAACTCATCAGTTGCTGGCGACGAACTGGTTGCTCTGCGCGTGCGTCGGCGTGAGCAACGCGATGGCCGTCTCAGCGCAACAGCAGGGCACGTGTGCCGTGATCGGCCAGCGTCCCGACCGAGTTGAACCTCGGGAAAACAAACGGCGTCCCAAGGTTCTGAAACTGATGACGATCCCCCGGCGAGTCTTTCATGCGGCTGTCGCCGCCCCCGCGAAAATCCCGTAAATTCCCGTGGACAACGCCATTCGTGCCTGACACCTTTTCCGATCTTCGGTTCACTTGGTTAAGTCGTCCGAAATACTGGGTAGTCGCTTTTGGCTTCTATGGAACGTCTTCCGCACACCAAGTTACGCTCTCTGCCCTTCACGGAGGACACGCTCCAAAGGCTGGCCAATCGACTGTTGTGAATTTCTCCAAATAAACATGTAGACCGCTTCGCCAGAAATTCCCGTAAGTGATTTTTGAATGGGGCATTGGCTTTACGAGGGTGCAGAAACGTCGCTGAATATCAGAGCGATCATTTTTAAATTGAGTATAGCTGACCCATGAAATGTCATTATCATCGAGTCCGCCGAGGGCGACGTGGCACGTACGGCATGATTTCGCGACGACATTCCTGTAAAG
>JANXOO010001079.1 GCA_025353525.1 Schlesneria sp.
TGAAATTCAGCGGCGCATTACTGCGAGAGTGTTTTTTTGAGATTCCGCTTTAACGGATTCGTTTTTGAGAGATTCGAGGGAAGAACCGCAGGCTGGAAGCCTGCGCCACGTATTCGACGACCTACGGCGGCGATTCTGACATTTTTGCGAACCGCTGCCGGGTCCTACTTCGCTTCGATTTGCCCCACGCGAACGATTCCATCCGTCAATCCGGCAGCGTGACTCAGAAACCGCTGTTCTACCACCGGAACGGCTGAACGCAGCCGGAGCGAGAGCAATCCCGGCTGAGATGTTGTCCGCAACTCTCGCAAATAGCCCGTCAGGACTTCCCGGGATTCCTCGCTATGTTGCAGCATGAAGTGAACCCAGGCCCATGATTCCTGATAATCGGCCTTGTGCATCTGGTCGACCGTCTCAAGTGATTCGAGGCGATCGAGATCAGGCTTCCAGCCACCTGCAATACCCGCAGCAAGATTCATCGCGTATTCGCGATTCATTCCGACAGGTTGACTCGCCACTTCAAAGTATTCTGCCAAACCTTCATCCAGCCATAACGGAACATCCTTGAGCGTTGCGTGGAGCACTCCATGAGTGAATTCGTGCCTCAAATCTTCCTGAATCCGCTCACCCCAAAACGTGTAAACAGCCAGCTCTTTGGACGTTCCGACGAAATATGCCCGTCGGGGTGGCAGCCGAGGGTAGCGGACTCGCAGGTAATCGGCATATCGTTTTTCGTCGCCAAACAAATAGATAACAACAGGTTGCTTCTGAACGGGCAGGTCAAGTGTCGCAAGAATTTCATCGTGCAATCGATCAAGATCCTTGAGCAGTTCATGGTTTCTGGACAGCTTGATATCACTCTGGATCACGAGGTTGTCGTTCTCCAGCGTGTATTTAGAGGGTAGTCCCATCGGCGGTGTTTGAGCGACGCGGCAGCCGGAAAAGATGACGGCAACAAGAAAAACGCCGACAATACGACGGCAACAGAGCCCGAACCTGTGGCGATGCAACGATCTTTGCCGACGCGTCGCCATCGACAAGGTCAGTCCGTCTTCCATGACAAGATTTGGCCGTCGCTCGTTCATTATTCGACAAGTTGTCGCAGAATCTGCCGATCCCGGCTAGACGTGTCCTGACGCGCGGCACGACGGCTGACAAGGTTGCAAAGAACGCGCCAGGTTGAAACGATGTACAGAAGTTGGAGTTCAGGCTTTAGCCTGTCTTCGTCCTGGAAAAAAAACAGATATTGCTGCTGAAGAAACAAAGTGTCACCGCTGGAGTTCAGGTTTTAGCCTGTCTTCAACCCCGCAGCACCACCTCCTTTTGTCCAGATCGAAACAGTTCACTAACGCCTGAGAAGCAGCCCCCTGAAGCAATGGGGTGGTTGACCGGACTGCCGGAACCCCGATTCGGCCCTGCAAGGCGTCCTGTTTAAAATTGTCCCGAAGGAAGAATTACTGTGTTTGGAACGATGGCGATGGTGGGTGCGACCGGTGCTGTAGGTCGTATCATGTTGCAGCTTCTCGAAGAACGACCAATGATGGCGAAAACCTACCGGTTTCTCGCCTCGGCACGCAGCGCTGGTTCCAAACTGACGTTCAAAGGTCACGAGTACACGGTTGAGTTACTTGAGCCGTCTGTTTTCAAGGGTATCGATCTCGTAATTGCCAGTACCCCGGACGAAGTCGCCGCTGAATTTCTGCCTCATGCGGTCGCTGCCGGTTGCAAGGTGATCGACGAATCCGGGTTCTTCCGGATGCATCCGGATGTGGCATTGGTGATTCCGGAAATTAACCCTCAAGACGCACTGAACGCCAAGGGGATCATCTCAAGCCCGAATTGCTCGACGACACAGATGGTCATGGCGCTCAAGCCGCTGCACGATGCCGCACGTGTCAAACGAGTCATCGTCAGCACGTACCAGGCGGTCAGTGGTGCGGGACTTTCCGGAACCGACGATCTGATCGAAGGGACCCGGGCAAACCTCGCGGGGACTCACTACGAGCAGAAAGCGTTCAAATCACCGATTGCGTTCAACGCGATTCCGCAAATCGGCGGATTCAAAGAGCATGGGTATACCAGCGAAGAAATGAAAATGGTTTACGAGACGCGCAAAATTCTCGGAGATCAATCGATCCAGGTATCTGCCACGTGCGTGCGAATCCCGGTTGCGAACTGCCACAGCGAAACGGTCCTCGTTGAAACAGAGCGGCCAGTCTCGGTCGACGAAGCAAAGAAACTGTTTGCGGCGTTCCCCGGAATGAAAGTCGTCGACGAAGAAATTCAAGGAGGTTACCCGATGCCGAATACGTGTACCGGAAGCGACCTCGTCTTCGTCGGTCGCATTCGCAAGGACCTGACAAACCCGAACGGCCTGATGTTCTGGTGTGTCAGTGACAACCTGAGAAAAGGAGCGGCAACCAACGCCGTTCAGATTGCTGAATTGCTGGCGAAGCACCACAAGGGGGCCTCGAACACACCGTGATGATACCCTTGCCAGCTGCCCGGACGAGGTGGCTTGCAACGGCAAGTCGTCAGCAACACTGAACCTCGACGTGCTGACGCCTGTCGGGCAATTGCCTAAAACCTGACCGGGCGCAGAATAAACATCCAGACTCGGCATTCCCAAAGACAACTTTTTTCAGAAACAGAATCTCATGCAGCCGTTCCCTTATCGCGATGGCGAACTTTATTGTGAAGATGTCCGGGTTGCGCAGTTGGCCGAAAAATACGGCACACCACTTTGGGTCTATTCCAAATCGTTTATCCTCGGGCAACTGAAGCAGATTCAGAATGCATTTGCCGAAGTCGATCCTGTGATCTGTTATTCGGTAAAAGCAAATTCGACATTAGGAATTCTGAAGATCATCCGCGACGCCGGTTGCAGTTTCGATGTTGTTTCCGGTGGTGAACTCTACCGCGTCAAAGCGGCCGGGGGCGATACGTCCAGGGTCGTATTTGCCGGCGTCGGCAAGACCGACGACGAGATTCGGTTCGCTCTGGAAAATGACATCCTGATGTTCGATGTCGAAAGTGAACCCGAACTCGATGCCATCGCGGCCGTTGCCGATTCCATGGGAAAAATCGGTCGGGTTGTCTTGCGGCTGAATCCCGATATCGATGCCAAAACGCACGCCAAGACAACGACTGGAAAAAAGGGAAACAAGTTCGGGATGGATATCGAACGATTCCGCGAACTGGCCGCAAAAGTCTTGCGCGACAAGCGACTGGCTCTCAAGGGGATCCACATGCACCTGGGTTCGCCAATTCTGACGACGGATCCCTATGCCGCTGCCGGTCAAAAAGCAATCGAAGTTGTCGAAGGTTTGCGTCGCGAAGGACACGACATCAACTGGATCAATCTGGGTGGCGGATTCGGCATCAGCTATCGCGGCAACGAGGGATTGCCAGCGTCGGCCTATGCAGAAGTCATCGTCCCGGCAGTCCGTCAGGCGAAATGCAGGCTGGCACTCGAACCGGGTCGATTTGTTGTCGGCAATTCGTGCGTACTGGTCAGTCGTGTTGTATTTACGAAGCGTGAAGGCGGAAAGTTGTTCGTCATACAGGACGGGGCGATGAACGATCTGATTCGTCCTGCCATGTACGATTCGTTTCATCGTGTCTGGCCGGTCAAGCCCGCAGTGCCGATGCCCGAAAATGTCGAAGGCGAGATTCCCGGCTGTGAAAAAACGGATGTTGTCGGCCCGATCTGCGAATCGAGCGACTATTTCGCCAAAGACCGGTTTTTGCCAGCCATGCAACGGGGTGATTTGTTCGCGACGTTCAGTGCCGGTGCTTACGGCACCACAATGAGCAGCAACTACAATTCCCGACCCCGCGCGACAGAAATCCTGGTCGACGGCTCAACGGCGACTGTCATCCGCCGACGCGAAACATACGCCGATCTGGTCGCCCACGAACTGACTGATTGATTCATCCGTTGTGAAAAAGGGGGACAGGCACCAGGAAGTCCTGGAGCCAGTCCCTCTTTTTCAGCCGGTAGGTTTTTCACTGCCGGTCGCGTAAAAGCACCTGGCTTGCCCGGAGTTTGACCAGATCGCACGCTGGTGACGGAATTTCGCATGCAGACATCCGGTAAATCCGACGCCGAATTCGATGTGATCGTGATCGGTGTCGGTGGAATGGGGTCGGCGGCATGCTATGCACTGGCACGACGCGGCCTGCGCATTCTGGGTCTCGACCGATTTCCGCTCGTTCATGATCAGGGAAGTTCGCATGGCGAATCGAGGATCATTCGCAAAGCGTATTTTGAACACCCTGACTACGTACCACTGCTCCATCGAGCGTACGAACTCTGGCACGATCTGGAACGGGTTTCCGGTCGGGAACTGTTTCGACAAACGGGCCTTGTTCTGTCGGGGACTGCCGACGGAGAAACGATTCGGGGTACCCGGCTGTCCGCAGAACAGCATCATCTGGAACTGCAGAATTTCTCGGCGAACGAAGCCAGGCGGCGGTTTCCCGGCTTTGCGTTTCCGAACCACCATGACGTGGCATTCGAGCCGATCGCGGGGACACTGTTCGTAGAAGACTGCGTTCGCGCTCACCTTGACGGAGCCGTTCAACGGGGGGCCATCATTCGTGGCAGCGAACCCGTGACCGATTGGTCGTCGGATGGAAAATCCGTATGTGTTCGAACAGCGATGCACGAATACCGCGCCCGATCACTGGTCATCACATCAGGTGCCTGGGCCACGGAGTGTTTGCGAGATTTGCAAATGCCGTTGACGGTTGTTCGCAAATTCGTCGGCTGGTTTCCGCATCACAACGACGCGTTCCTGGCTGATCGGGGCTGCCCAGCTTACTTCTTTGAACTTCCTCACGGAACGTTCTATGGCATTCCGGGTTTTGACAGCACGACGATCAAAGTCGCCGAGCATTCCGGGGGCGAGACCGTCACCGACCTGACCAGAATTGATCGCTCCTGCCATCCCGGCGATCTTGTCCGTCTACAATCGTTTCTGACAGATCACCTTCCGGGAGTTGGCCCGGAACCGGCCCGATATTCGGTCTGCTTGTACACGCTGACTCCCGATCGACACTTTTCCATCGATCTGCATCCGAAATGGAACAATGTCGCATTCGCGGCAGGATTTTCCGGCCACGGCTTCAAATTCTGCCCGGTCGTTGGAGAAGCCCTTGCTGATTTGGTCCAGCGGGGAACTGCGGCGCTGCCGATCGGGTTTCCTGGCTGTCGGCGCGACGGGCTGGATCGGGTGGGCGATGAGATAACAGTATGAATGAAGGGAAGTTAAAAAAGAGACGACAGGCTAAAGCCTGATCTCCAACATGGACTCCTTCCACATGGCTGTTCTTTGCGACTTTGTGACTGATCATTGTATGATTGCGATCGCTGCCTGGCATTCCTTTTCCATCGTTGTTGTCTCAGTCAAGAGTTGCATTCATGAGTTCACCATCAAACACGGGAAATACCGGCTCTGCCGATGACAAGGAGAAAACCTATCGATTGTCGCAAGATTCTCCCGTTGCACCCGAAGGGATCCAGCCGCCACCGCCTGTCAAACGCTATGTGCAACGGAAGGCTGCCAGACCGGCAACGTCTGGTTTCGTTGCCATGTCCGGATTCAATCTGCTGGTCTTTGTGACCAGCGTATGCGTGATGACTCTGGAACTGACTGCGTCGCGACTGGTCGGCAAACATGTTGGCTCGTCGCTGTATACCTGGACCTCGGTCATCGGGGTCGTGCTGGCGGGGATCACTCTGGGAAACTGGTTAGGGGGCTGGTTAGCAGACCGTTTCGATCGCGGGCGGTCGTTGGCCTGGATGTATCTGATCGGCAGTATCACATGCGGCGGCGTCCTGTGGCTGGATCAAATCGTCAGTTCGTTTCCCCGACCTGAATCGTTCAGTTGGCCAGCGTGGGTCGTCACTGTGGTCGGTGCGATCTTTCTGCTGCCTGCACTGGCGCTGGGGACGACATCGCCGCTGGTTGCCAGCATGGCAATCGAGCGGAGTTCGAGAATGGGCTCCACCGTGGGAAACGTCTACGCGTGGGGAGCACTCGGCTCGATCGTCGGGACGTTTCTGACTGGATTCTATCTGATTGATGTGTGGGGTACACGTTCGATCGTGGCGATGGTCGCAGCGACGCTTGCGGTGCTCGCCGTCATCGTCGCGGGGTCTCGCGCTGTTTTTAAAACAGGAGTTGTCCTGGGCTGGATGCAATTGCTCGGATGGCTGACGCTCGCCGCAACTTCGAACGCGACCGCATTTGCAGACGTTGGTTACACGTTCGGAAAATGCCTGACCATTACCCGGACAGATCCGGACGCGTTGATGACATGCGACAGTTGGTCCAACTACGGCAAGGAGGTCGGCATGAAATTGCACGAGTTCGGCTTGATGCTCAGGCTTCGGGACGATTCGCTGCGCGATTATCACGACGAAAGCAACTATTTCGACATCTGTATTGAAGATGCCGAAGTGGATGGCAAGATCATCAAGTCATTGAGGCTCGACAAGTTGATCCACAGCTATTACGACCCCCGCGATCCGACCTCGCTGCACTACGAGTACGAAAAAGTCTACGCCGCAGTGACGAAAAAAGTCTGTGCGTCCGTTGCTTTCGAGCCAGTATCGTTGTCGACCGAAGGTCTGGCCATACAGGAAATCGAGTCCCGAAAACTTCCGGAAGGGATGTCACTGGAAGATGGCAACAAGTCTCTGAAAATCAGCATTCCGTCGAGCGACGCGTTCCGGCGACTTCTCGCACTGGCGCCTGAATCGACTTATTGGGACGCCATCGATTACCTTTATTCAGAAACGAACAAACCGAACTGGGGCGGATTCTCGTCCGTGGAATTAACACACCTTCCCGCAGGCGTTTCCATTCCGGCTGAACTTGCAGCCAGCTTGCGTCACGACGAATTTCTGGAAGTATTGATCGCCTACCAGCCTCTTTCGGAGGCCGATCGAGACGCTTTGATCGCAGCAACGTCGTCGGCAAAATGGTACGCCGAAGTAAAAACACGATGGAGCGAGTCACGGAGTTCTTCAGCCTGCTTTTTTGGAGGGGGCGGATTCATCTTTCCACGCTGGTTCCTCAAGGAATTCCCGGGCAGTACCCGAATTGATGTGGCTGAACTCGATTCCGCAGTCCACCGCGTCGTGACTCAGGAAATGGGACTGACCCCGGTACTGGAACAAAAAATTCATACGACGATCGGCGATGCACGCAATTTCGTCGACGATCGACTGCGAGACAATGTTCGCCGGGCAGGAACCGGGCAGCCGCCGGTGACATACGATTTCATTTATGCCGATGCCTTTAATGACTTCAGTATTCCGTGGCACCTGACGACACGCGAATTCCTTCAAAAGACACACGATTTGCTCAGCGACCGGGGCGTCTTTCAGGCCAACATTATCGATGTCTATCCGAGAACAGAATTTCCGGGCACAACAGCCGGATCTGTCGAATGCGAATACGCGGGTCGCTTGCCGAACGGGGTCCTCACGGACAATTCACGGCGAGACAAACTTGTTCCTGCCGCGAAACACTACGCTCCGCTGGAGGTTGCTGAGTTGCTGACGAATCGATACCGGCTTCGAGTGCCACGAACAATTTTGCTGTCGGACGAACGACGTTTGAAACAGGTGACGTGGCCGTCACTCGAGAAGCCGAAAGCGTACGATGTTTCGAAAGGAGTCCAACCCGAAATTGATGTGGATGTCGAACGGGCCAACTGGATGAAAGCCATCGAAGACCTGGGGGCTCGGTCACGGAAAAAATCCGTATTTACAGGTTCGATCCCGCCACAACTCGAAGCAACCAACGGAGCGATCAACGTTTGGGTCTCGGCAGCGTCGCCGTTCGAGTTCGTTGAAATTTGCCGGGTCGTCGAAGACAGGTTCGTCCTCGGATTTCGGGGCAACATTTCGGACGAGGCTGCGAAAGGGTTGATACAACTCGATTCACAAAACACCGCATGGGTCGATGCCGTGAAGTCTGCCACAACCCGATCGGCGGCGACTCGCTTCGGTCGTTTTATGGGCCGCTACATCGCCACTGCGGCCAAAGTGTTTCCCAATATTTACGTCTTCAGCACATCGCATCGGCAACCCGATTCTGATCGCGATACATTCGTAATGGTCTGTTCAAGACAGCCGCTCGATTTGAATTCGCTCGATGACACCGGCGATTGGACCGGTGGACCATTCGCATCGCTCCAATCGGATCCCGGTCAAACAAAACCGGTCTACCACGGCCAAATGGCGGCCGTGCTGGCACTCTCTGAAGGACAGATCCTGACCGACGATTTTGCACCCGTCGATAACCTGCTGGTTCCGGTCTTTACCTCGCAAGAGTAACGAAACCGTGCATCGTTCGAATCGAGTTTATAGACAACTCCGGCGACAACCGAAAATTGTCGCGACGTCGATGTTTCCGCTCCCGACGCGCCATCTGACTCGCAAACAATGCCTTGTGCCGGAACGCGAGCAGAACAATCAGATTTTCTTCCATCGTTCCGGCATCGGACTGGTGACGATCACCAGTTCTTTTGTCGTCGGATGAGCAAACGCCAGTTGCGAGGCGTGCAGAGCGATAAATCCATCGACCGACGTTTGTGAACCGTATTTGCGATCACCGACAATGGGCCAGCCGCGCGAGGCCAATTGAACACGTATCTGGTGGCTGCGTCCCGTTTGTGGTCGTATCTCAAGCAAAGTGAACCGACCGATACGGTCCAGGCGATCGAACGACAGTTCGCAGTCCTGACCGGATTCGTCGTTGTCGACGACTGAAACGACGTTGCGTTCCCGATCTTTCGAGAGTCTATCTCGAAGCGATCCGTGTGCCATCGCAACCGGGCCTTCGAC
>JANXOO010001083.1 GCA_025353525.1 Schlesneria sp.
CATTGAATTAAGCCCGGCAGCATCGTTTGGTTCCAGCAGACCAAGCCGCCTGTCAGGTCCCGCCGAAACAATCAACGGCGTATGGAAAGTCGATTCCGAAAACAACAACGGGCTTCCACCAGTCGGATTTATCGCTTTGAAAAATTTGTTTTGGTCCGTTGAAGACAGGCTTTCGAAAAAGAACTGAAATGCGCGAACCGGATCATCCGGATCACGATTCAACGGATCTCCTGAAGCTGCGGTATTGGTAACCGGCGGTAGTGCGCTCATCAGGATTTTGGCATAACGTCGATCAATCGCTGTTGGAGAATTGATCGGCAATTTAGAGGCCGACGTCGCTGCAGCAGGCTTGATCAGACTGGTTGGCCAACGATAAAAGCGAAGTGGCTGCCCCCATGCATCGACAAAGTACTTGATATCAATGGTCGCACCAGCATCTGTTGTCGCGGCGACTGTTGCTACTTCTGACGCCGTGAAAGCGTCCGCGTCAACTTGCGGAGCACCGAAGGTTTCACCTTCGATGATTGAAAAATAAAGAAGTGCCGAACTTTCATAGTTCAATCGTGATGCCAGATTGAACCAGTTCTTATATCCCTGTCCATTAAATATTGATCGCTCTTCGATACGTTGCGGAAACGCAAACTGAAACCGTTGTTTTCGTACGATTGTCTGGGCAGCGCGCGGACCCATCGTTTGTGGCTGACCATCCATTGCCATTGTCGTTGCCGTTGCAATCCCGAAACTCGTAGACAGGTTAATGGCACCCAGGTTCGCGGCAGCAGTTTTGAAATCGAGCCGTTCAAAACCTTCTTTTCGCTGCTGAAGAATCTTATTGATCTTGTTGATTGTAGCTGTCGTGGCCTGCTCTTTTGATGTCAGAATGAAATTGGCAAATGCCGCGGTCGAGAGGGCGATCAGCAACGCGATGATGCCAATCACGACCAGGACCTCAACGAGCGTGAATCCCGAATTTCGGTTCGGCGTCAGCGTCGGTTTCTTTTCAGGATTTGTCGACATCATGGCAATCGCCTCGTACGTATAACGACAATACACATCCGCATTCAAAAACGGTTCTCAAGGAGCAAGCAAGGCGGTTGAAAAATTGGTGATATTATCCCGCTCCGCTTCGCGGTCTGCGGCAGTAACTGTCACACGAATGGGCGTTGTTCCGGAAGTGACCGGACCGAACCAGATCACACTTGTCGAGCCATCCGAAGAATTGAATGAATTCGAATCCCAGGCGGGAAGCGGATCTTTGCTTCCCGCAACGTATGGGCCACCAGGACCGTATTTGTGGTCGAGGCCGGGTGAGATGATCTGAAACGATTTGGATTTGAAAGGAGATGTTTGGGTCGGGAGCGCTGTTGCTGTCGACGCGGGCGTCGCGACAATGGATCCCTGACGATAAGCGAGGATCGGAAGGCCACTCGCGACCGTCGCGAAGTAATCGGGCGTCACATTTTTGAACATTTCGCGATATCCGGAACCGTCGTATGAACTGTAGTAGAGGTACGGCTGAGTTTGTCCAGGTAGCGGATCTTTGTATTCCGGGAAACCCGTCGTTCCGAAGTCCGTAAATCGATCATTCTTGAACTCGTAGAATGGTCCTTCGCGCGTGCCGCCCTTTATTGTTGGATCAGCAGGATTCTTTGAGAAACCGGAAAGAGTAAAAAGATTTGTGCCACCAACAGAACTGCTGGTGGGCATGCCGCCGAGGAAGAAAACGAGGCATTCGCCCTGCGTCAACGTAAACGGGCCGCCGGTTGCTGTTCCATCACCATCCCAATCCCGAAGCGTCGAGGCAGTCGCATCAAAGGCGGGCCACATTTGACGTAGAATCGCGAGACTTTCGATAGCATTCTGGTTCGGTGTCGAAGTGGCACAGCCGTTGTTTGCCGTCGGATCTTCCCAGAGTGTGATTCTGCTTGGCGGTTCGACTCCAAAACGATTCTTGAAATTACCAATTGCGTTTTCGAGTTGCGAAATCTCGGTTCGAACTTGCGTCTGACGAACGCGCAGACGCGCTGACGACAGCGCGGGTAACAATAGCCCGATCAAGATTGCCAGGATCACAATCACAACCATGACTTCGATCATCGTGAAGCCGTTTCGGCGATTGCTGTTTGTTCGAGTTCGAAACCCCACCATGATTCGTTCCTCAGAAACGGACAAATTCAAAACTGAAATTCAATCAGGATAGATTAACCACAGAGACGCAGAGGCACAGAGAAATTCAAAACTGCCAGAATTTAAACCTGAAATTCATTCATTCCCCGGTACTTCTCTTCTCACCGTCTCTGTGTCTCTGTGGTTAAAATTCTTCAATTCAATCAGGAAGGATTAACCACAGAGACGCAGAGGCACAGAGAAATTCAAAACCAAAATAATTTAACTCTGAAAATTATTCATTACCTGCCTTGCTTTCCTTCTTCTCGCTGTCTCTGTGTCTCTGTGGTTAAAATTCTTTAATTCAATCAGGATAGATTAACCACAGAGACACAGAGGCACAGAGAAATTCAAAACCAAAATAATTTAACTCTGAAAATCATTCATTACCTGCCTTGCTTTCCTTCTTCTCGCT
>JANXOO010001115.1 GCA_025353525.1 Schlesneria sp.
ATCGAAGGCAAGACGTGGAACCATCCGGTCATCGCGCACGGCAAGCTGTTCGTGCGAAACGCTGAAGAAATCGCCTGCTTCGCGGTACTCACCGGGCCATCGACTTTGGCATCCAGTGCCGAGCCGGGAATCGGAAGGTAGTCCCAGGCGTGAACCGGTATGTATTCGAACAATGACTGAAGCACGAGTGTTTTTGGCTCATGCGTCGGGCTGTATGGCAGCTCTTTCGCTCGTTTTCCCCACCGCGACCGGATTACTTTTCGACTTTGTTTTTGCCAACAGATTGCGAAAAACGGGATGGATAGCCTGCAGCCGCGTACGCCACTTCTGTCCGTCGAAACGCATCGTTGCCGCGGTTAACCAGTGTGACGTGTCGTGGCGCGAGCAGGCCAATCGCATCAGGAATATCCAGAACTCGCAATACGTTTAACAGAGTCGGACCATCGCGATGGGTTGCAGGAGGATCGACAAGGAAGACTTCAGTGATGCACGATTCGAACAGGGCGGCATAGACCCCGAGAATTCCTGCAGGGCCGCGGCCTGCAACGCCAATCGTCAGTTCGTTTCCATCCGTTTCGTGAAGCCAGCGAGCGACCGACTGGATGTCATAGACGCGACCAGTATCGACGGTACGTCCCAGCAACGCGTGGGCACGCTCGACGTAGTTCGGCGGATTGGTTCTGGTCCATGCCAGCGTCGTACCACATCCTCGGGGACTTAGTATCGCTGCAGACTGACCGGCAACAATCGTTTCATTTATCCAGTCTGGAAGCACTCCTTCGGGTTCATCGTCGTTCAGGATCACAAGCCACAACCGATCACGTTGTTCCAGAGGCGACGGATCCGTCCTGGCGATATCGCATTTTGTTGCCATCACCAGAATGTCATCTTCCGTCCCAAGTACATATTTCCCGTCAGGCTGTATGTCGCGGACGACAGCAGAAGAAACCTGATCGGGCCACTCATGAAAAACCATCCCCTGAAGTTGCCCGGTCAGCCGTTCGGACCAGGCACTGTATTCGTCGCGCGACGTTGGAGGTTCTGGTCGTCCAGGTGCGACAAACGATTCGTCGATCGTCGCGTTAATGCTGTCCGTCGGCAAATCGGAATCCTCGGGAAAGACTCGTAACGATTTCCCTTCGATCTCGGGCAGCAGTGGCTCAGTGACTTCAGAATTGTCGCCTTTCAGATGTTTGTTGATCCAGCGATAGGCCATCAGTCGAAGTTCGACGTTGTCAAAATGACCACCGGGAGTCACCCCGATATCGAACAGATCGCCAGGCTTCGTTTCGTACCAGCCGTAGATACGGGACAGCCGTTCACGAATCCGCTCGTTGGCTGGCATTGGAAAAATAGCGTCATGTCCTGAATTCTCGAACAACATCGGACGCGGAGCGACAAGTGCTGCAATCGTCGTCCATTCCCATCGATACGTGTTGTAGAGAAACATGCAATCGCAATGGCCGTTACAGACTTTGTCGCTGACGTAGCTCTGCAAGTCACTCATGCCACTCACGGGAACGCACACTTTGACGCGGTCGTCAGCTGCTGCAATCCAGAACGTTGCTGCTCCGCCGCCGCTGATTCCCGTCGCAGCCAGTTTGCCGGCATCAACATCGGGGCGCGAGACGAGGTAGTCGAGCGCGCGCACTCCGTTCCAGCATTCGACCCCTGCCGGAGTGTATCCCGCCGACTGCCACCACCAGCGTTGTTTGTTGTACGTCCCATGATGAATTCCTGCGATTTCGCCGAGTTGTAAGGTGTCGACAATCAGACAGTTATAGCCATGAGTGGCAAACCACATTCCATGTTGCTGAAAGGCCGCTTTATTTCCGTCGCGACCTCGCCCCGAATGACCGCAAACATAAAGGACCGTCGGTAATTTTCCCTGATTTCTTTCGGGGCGATACAGATTGCCGGTGACATATAAGCCCGGCCGACTCTGGAAACAGAGCTTTTCAACTCGAACGGTGCCGACTTCCAAAGTACCGGTGACGGTCGCCTTCAGAGGCGTTCGTTCGGGCATGGGCCAAAGGCCGAGCATCTCCAGATACTGTATTTTTAGTTCCGGTCTTTTTGCTTCCCAGGACTCGCGCGATTGGGTCTCTTCCAACCCCCTGCGTCCGAGTTTTGCCGCCTCGCGGCTCAGGTGATCCTCGATCATCGCATCTCGTTGTGACGCCGATTCGGAAGACTGTTGAGCGAATACGACGCAAGTGAGAATCATCAGGATGCCGACTGTCGTGAAAATCGTTCGCATGGAATCCCTTTGCAAAAAACAAACGGAGAATACACTGCCAATCGAAAAAGCACATTCGAATTCAATCGCAGGATCCGGCACCATAATTCGAACCGTCACGATAATCCTGATCGGACCTGACTCGCAACCCGTTGGAGTCAGGACGATCCATTCAGGGTTCACATGCATGAAACCAGGAATTCCATGAACGCATTCCCGTGTTTGATCCACGTTAACAGCGAATGGCCACCGTTACAGGCAACGCCGTGAAGAAATTGTCAAATCGTTTTTTTCGGAAAACAGGCGAGCC
>JANXOO010001122.1 GCA_025353525.1 Schlesneria sp.
GGGCGATATGGCCCTGATCGTGATACATGGCAGCGACTCCGTCGAATTCTCCGTACACCGCGCGACGGAGCAGGGCGTCCGCCGGAATCGGACCTGTCGCGTTGATTCCGCATTGTTTCGCGGCGTTCACAGCAGGTGAAATCACGGTGACCTCTTCGTCACCGAAAAGTCCTTCTTCGCCTCCATGTGGATTCAGAGCACATACGCCAATTCGTGGTGACTCGCATCCGACTTGCTTCAGGAACCCGTCGACTAACCGGATCGTCTCGCCCACGCGATGGGCGTCCAGCAATCCCGGAACGCTTCGAATGGATGTATGCAGCGTCGCATGAGCGACACCCAGCCCGTAGGCCCCGTGGAGCGGTTTGCCAGGCGGAAGGTAGAGCATCATCGCAAATTCGCGCACTCCGCATTCGTGAGCAAGCACTTCAGTGTGGCCGGGGAAATTAAGTCCTGCCGCAAACAACGCCGCTTTATTAAGTGGTGCGGTTGTAATAGCGTCGATCTCATTACGAAGTGCTGCGCGAGTTGCAGCGACGAGATAGTCGTAGGCCGCCCGACCTGCATTCGCATCGACCTGACCGACAGGAACGTTTGCCGCCGCCTCGATCGACGGGTTCCAGCAGGGGATCGACGATGACGACCAGTCAACATCTGCCAAAGATTCATACGATTTGAAAACCAGGCTGGCACCTACAAGTGCTTTGGCTCGATCAACGACAGTCGGATGTCCAATCACGACCGGACGGCAAACGCTCGACAATCGCTTGTCGAGCAGAGCCCGAACGACGACTTCGGGTCCGATGCCCGCCACGTCACCCAGCGTCAGTGCGATACGAGGCAGCTTCGTCGTCATGATGGATTGCCGCCCGCCGCGTAGACATCGGCGCTGGCCAGCAAGAGACCACGCTGGTCTTTCGGAGAAAGGATTCGCGGCTCGATCTCGGGCCAGACAATCCCGATGGCCGGATCGTTCCACAACAGGGTTCGTTCGTCGGCAGCATCATAGAATTTGGTACACTTGTAACAAAAATCAGCGGATTCGCTCGTCACGCAAAAACCGTGAGCGAATCCCGGCGGCACGTACAACTGCCGATGATTTTCGTCGTTCAGGACCGAACCGAACCAGCGACCGAACGTCGGCGAGTCGCGACGCAAATCAACGGCAACATCGAACACTTCGCCGCGAGTCACGAACACAAGTTTTCCCTGCGGGTTTGCCAATTGATAGTGCAACCCGCGCAGCGTACCCCGACAGGACCTTGAGACATTGTCCTGGACAAAATCGACATCAATTCCCGCCGCCTGATACCGTTCCTTCTGGTAACTCTCGAAGAAAAAACCTCGCGAATCGCCAAAGGATTTCGGTTCAAGAATCAACAGGCCGGGAAGCTCGCTGCGGACGACGTTCATCAGTTTCCAACCCACATGTGTTCGGAGTTTACTCGTTTTGCGACTTTCTACGATGTCGACGCCAAGGCCAAAACGATGTGCGCGAAACACGTTGTGAATTCTGCAGAATCCACGTTTTTGTTGCGACAACTTTCGTCCGATCACCGCCTTACTTTTTGTTGCCGACCGCGTGACGTCCGACCTTGTTGATTCGTCCGTGAATGTCGTTCAGGATCCAGTGAAACGCGACCAGGTGAACGGACTCAACCATTCCCATATCGTCGAGCGGCACGTGCAGGTTCTTCTTGCCAAGCGACTTGAGTTTCCCGCCGGAGTAACCGGTGATTCCCCACGTCGTCATCTCCTTGCGGTTGGCCCATTCGACCGCATTCAGAATATTGGGGCTGTTTCCGCTACCACTGATCGCGATCAACAAATCGCCAGGTGATGCGAAGTTCTTCAATTGTTCCACAAAAACCCGATCAAATCCTTCGTCGTTTCCCCAGGCCAGGATGTACGGCGTGTTGTCCGTCAGGCTGAGTACTTTCAGTCGTTTCGCGGCATCGTTGGTGAAATCCTTGCGGTCGAGCGTGCTTTTGCCAAGGTCTTCGCAAAAGTGCGAACAATTCGAGCCGCTTCCGCCATTTCCGATCAGGAACACGAAACGACCATGCTCCCACGCGGCAAAAATGTCGTCCGCCAGCCCTTCGATCTGCGAGAGATCCAGCGTGTCGAAAACTTCAGAACACCGTTTCAGATATTGGGCGGGATTGAGCTGCGTGCCTAGCATTTTGGTTCTCTATTGAGAAAATGGAGTCCGATCCGGTAAAAATTAACTGACGACGGGCAGTGTCGTCGAATCAGGAATGTTTCGTCAATTGAACATACGTTTTTGAAAGTGACCGCTTTTTCATGACCGACCCGCACGATTTCACTCGCAAATTGCAAAAAGAAAACGGATCAAAGATCGTTCTGGTCGTCGGTGACGGACTTGGTGGACTGCCGCTGGAACCCGGTGGCAAAACGGAACTCGAAACGGCCAATACGCCCAATCTGGATGCACTCGCACGTCGAGGAACGTTGGGGCTAAGCACTCCCGTACTTCCGGGGATCGCGCCGGGGAGTGGTCCGGGTCACCTGGGCCTTTTCGGTTACGACCCGGTCAAGTACCAGATTGGTCGAGGCGTTCTGGAAGCATTGGGGATCGATTTTGAACTCGGTCCGAACGATGTCGCGATCCGGGGAAATTTCTGTACGATCGATGCTGCCGGAAATATCACAGACAGACGAGCTGGCCGTATTCCGACCGAAGTGGGCAGTAAACTAAGCGAAAAACTGAACAAAATCAAAGTGCCGGGGGCCGAGGTCTTCGTCCGGGCCGGTGAAGGATATCGAACCGTCGTCATTTTTCGCGGCGAGGGACTGGGTGGCGATGTCGCCGACACCGATCCGCAGAAAACGGGCGTACCCGCACTGGAACCTGTTGCACGTTCCGCAGGGAGTACGAAAACCGCTCAGGTGGCGAAGGAATTCCTGAAACAGGCAAAAGACATACTCAAAAACGACGCACCCGCGAATTTTCTGACGTTGCGCGGAATCGACAAGATGCCCGCAATCCCTCGATTCAAGGAAGTTTATGGAATGCGAGCGGCCGCGATTGCCGTCTACCCGATGTATCGCGGACTGGCACGACTCGTCGGGATGGATATTCTCGATGCGGGACATACACTCGAAGATCAGATGGCCCGACTTGAAGCCGCCTGGAACGACTACGACTTCTTTTTCGTTCATTGGAAATACACAGACTCGTCGGGCGAAGACGGTAATTTCGCACTGAAGGTGCAGCGAACAGAGGAACTTGACACAGCAATTCCCCGCATCACGAAACTGAATCCCGATGTGATTGTTGTGACCGGCGACCACAGTACCCCCAGCAAGATGAAGTCACACAGTTGGCATCCGGTTCCGGTTCTGCTGTCGGCCAACCACTGCCGCTTTGATGGCTCGACAAAGTTTGGCGAATCCCAGTGCCTTCGAGGTGGACTCGGTCAATTCGAAGCGAAGCATCTGATGCTGCTCGCAATGGCACACGCCGGTCGACTCGAAAAATACGGTGCGTAATGTCCCGTGAACGGGATCGTATTGCGGAAGCCTGCAGGAGCAATCGTGGTTCGTATTTTTTTGCCGTTGGCGTTCCTCAGCACGGCGTCATTGCTGGTCGCGATGGGTTTGGGGATTGCAATTGATGACCCCAAAGTTCGGTTGGCAGCTGTCCAGGCTGGCGTGCAGTATCACTTTTTGTCAGCGCTTGCCGCCATGGTTTTCGCGACGCTCGTCCACGCGATCGTGTTGACGTACTTTATGGGTACCGGTCGATGGATCGAAGAGACATCCCAGGCTTATCGCCTTGATGCGTCACTGTATCTGCAATCGAAAGCAATCAAATACCGCACAATCCCGCTGATTGTCGCGTGTTTTGCAATGCTGCTGACGACAGGGGCACTCGGAGCATGCGCTGATCCCGCGTCACCGATGCAAGCCCGGGGTTGGGGAACGTTATCGGCCAGTACCATTCATCTGATCGCGGCATTGGCCACGATTTTTGTCAATCTGTTCGTCAACCGGCTCGAATTCCTGGCACTCGAACAGAACGGCGAAGTAGTCGATCGGGTACTGGCCGAGGTTCGACGTATCCGGATCGAAAACGGGCTGGCCGTCGACGGCTGAAATGGTTCAACGCGTGATCCGCGGAAACGTGATCTCGATCATTGCCTCATTCTTTGCCACGAGCACTAACAGATTTAGGTTCGCAGTATTTGAGTGCCATCAGAGTGTATGCGGTGGACAGGTTCGGATCGCCTTCGTACCAACGGTCGTTCTTGTTCAGCCATGCTCCGTTTTCCTGTTGCAGGTGGAACAGGTGTTCGGCAAGTTCCTTGCGCCAATCGTGGCGGGCTCCCTGATCATCAAGGGCATAGTCAAGGTCCATTGTCGCGAGCGATTTCGC
>JANXOO010001155.1 GCA_025353525.1 Schlesneria sp.
CCGAAATCGCCAGAATGATTCCCGTGAATTTCGTCCACCAACCGAAAGGTGAACCGCTCGGCAATGCCACATCATTCAACAGCGCATGAGGCAAGTATGGCCCTGCGGCAACTCCGATCACGAGGCTGAAAGCAACGGTTAATATCGCCGCAACCATTGCTCCGGCACCGGCTTTCGTCGGGCCAAAGATATTAATCATTCCAAGAAGCCCGATGCTGACCGCCGCACACACCGCCGGATAAGGCACATGCAGGTACTCAAATGCGTCGAGCGCAGAAAGCGCCGCAGTCACAACGTAATCGGCAGCAAGCAGAAGGGCTCCAAAAACGGCCAGCGACTGCGATTTGTGTTTCGCCGAGGAATAGACACCTCCGCCGTCAGGGTACAACCGGCAAATGACCGAATAGGCCCAACCGACTGCGACGAGCAGACACGACATCGCGAGCATGAACCACAGAGACGCACCCTGAGTATGTGCGAAACACATTCCGAGTACGTAGAGCCGACTTGTACCCCAATCACCGAAAAGCATCGGACCAGCGTGATACCAGTGCAACTGGCGCGGCCGATTCCCTTGGACCAACATTGAAAAAACTCCGCGAGATGTGGCACCGTCGTGTGCGGCGAGGCTGATCCGACCAACGGACCAGAACGTCAGAAGTGCGGCCTCGCGAACAATCGGCGAGCCTGCTTCCAGTGTCCTCGACATGCCTGCGGGGTCCATTCAGGCCAGAGTGTTTGCGCTGACTCTCTCTGGCTGATACCCCTGCTGCCACTGCATCAGCCATTTCTATTTGGCTGCGACTTCGCCCTGTTCGGGCGAATTCGACTTCGTTGCAACGCAACAGACGATGACTGCATCTCAAGGGTTAAAACTCTAGCAAGTTATGCAAGAAATGCGAATCAGCGACACCGCCTGGGCCGGAACGACTGGTCTACGGAGTCCTGATTTGAACTTCAGTGAGCAGACTTCGCTGGCGACACACCGGCGTTCAAATGCTCGAGTTCCTGTCCGTCACTCACAGACCAGATGCCGATCGATCCATCAATGTTTCCCGAATAAAACTTTTCGCTCGACGGTGCGAACGCGACCTTGCACCCGAGCGACACTTTGGGGAAATCACGCAGGATTCGGCCATTTTCACGATCAAGAATTCGCAGACCGTATTTTCGACTCGTTACTGCAACCCGGCTCCCGTCGGGTGAAATCGTGACGTTTCCAAAGTAATCGAGGCCTGCGGCCGTCTCTTCCCAGAAGAGTTCGCCCGTCTGAAAATCGTAGAGGGCAAGCGACGAACATCGATTCGCAGCCAACCAGCGCCCGTCCGGGGAAATTGCCAGACTGCGAGCCACTGTTTCTCCTGAAATCAGGGTCTGCAACAGGTTGCCAGTGAGAACGTCGTAGACTTTAACTCCCTCCGAAACCGACGATATGACAAGTTTTTGTCCGGCTGGATCCACCCCGATTGTTTCGACCCGTTCCGGGAGCTCAAAATCGACTGCAATGACCTCTTCTCTCGCCAAATTCCAGCACTTGACCGAAGTTCCCCCGGAAACGCAGATCGCCATATTCCCGTCGGCAGAGAGTGTGCACCGCTGCGGTTCGCTGTCAAAACTCTGTTCGTACGCAATCACCTCTCCGCCACGGAAGACCAGCGTTTCATGGTTCTGAAGTGTCAACAAATGCGTACTTGAATCGCGGCTGACGCAAACATTCGTGATCGAAAAATCGCGGTTATGGTAAACCGATTCAGATTGATGCGACTTCAAATCGAGTTTGACCAGTTCTGAAATACCTCGCAAAACCCAAAGTTCACGGTCATTCGAACCGGAATGGATTTTCATAATCGCGTCACTGGCAACCCCGTTGCCGGTCGACGACTTCAAATCGGTCGGTTTCAGAAGGACCGGAGCGGCCGTGGAAATCCCCCA
>JANXOO010001167.1 GCA_025353525.1 Schlesneria sp.
CACAAACGAAGTCTCAATCCGGACCGCGAGCAGTATAACTCAACCTTCCCGTTTCCGGGTTACATATGAGGACGACTCTTTTTCGGTTCATTCGCAAATCGCGCACAAATGCCGTTTTCCAGCGACCCACCAGGCGACAACTTTCCGCAGACACGACGGGGAGGCATGTCGCCATGTTACTCGCCTCCGTCGCCATCGTGATATGTGCCGTGTCGGACAATTGCGTTCGTGGAGCCGAACATCCCGAGGTTCAGCGGACGGAAGACGTGATCTATGGCCGCAAGGATGGAATGGCGCTGACGATGGATGTGTTCCGGCCTGCAAAAGCAAATGGTTGCGGCATCCTCTATCTGGTGAATGGCGGCTGGCTTTCAAGCAAGGCAACGCCTCGGATGCAAAACGTGCAGCCGGAATATTACCGAATGTTCCTCGAACGTGGGTATACGGTGTTTGCGGTCGTCACCAGTTCACAGCCCCGGTACACCATTCCTGACCTGATCAGCGACGCGCAACGCTCGGTCCGCTTTGTCAGAGCGAATGCCGCTCAATTCGGCGTTCGTCCTGATCGTCTGGCGGTGACGGGGTCGAGTTCAGGAGGCCACCTGACGTTGTCAGTGGCGACGATGGGAGGACCGGGGCAACTCGATGCGTCCGATCCCGTCGATCGTGAGAGCAGTGCGGTTCAGGCGGCGGCATGTTTCTTCCCGCCGACTGATTTTCTCAATTATGGCGGCACAGGAATCAGCGGTGTCGCCGAAGGTCCATTGAAGCCATTGAAAGCGGCGTTCGGGCCTCGTTCGGAGACAGAAGACGGACGACAAGCTCTGGGCAAGGAGATTTCGCCGATCTACTTTGTTACCGGAAAATTGCCACCGACATTAATTATCCATGGGGACCGCGACGAAGTGGTACCTCTGCAACAATCTCAGATCTTTGTCGAACGCGCCAGGAGTGTCGAAGTCAAGGAGATCGAGTTGATTGTGCGGACGGGGAAAGGGCATGGGTGGCCGGAAGGCAGCATCGTCTGGAAATCCGAAGAGGACATTCACGAATTCAACCGTTGGTTCGACACGCATCTGTTGAAGTAAACCAGCCAGTGCCATTACGCGGAAGCAATGTTTCACGAGTTGAGATAATACTCAGGTTCTTCGGGTTGATCTTTTTCTTATTTGCGCCCAGGCGTTAAATACTTTTGAAACAAAGTGGTTATCCGCTTTGGATCGACGACCTGGCGTCAACGTACAGGCACCAGGAAGCCCTGGAACCAGTCCCCGTTTTTCAGCAAGCGGTAATTCATTCTCTGCCGGCCGCCTTTCAACTTCACACGACGATGAGAACCGGTTTGATTGCTGTTTGCGGTTTCTGATTCATTTTGTTTTTGTCGATTCGAACAATCGAGTTCTCTGAAGAAAAATGGTGCGGAACCGGAAAATGCAAAGTCGTGACCTGCGGTCGGGTGCTCGTGCGGGGTGGGAGAGCCTCCCGCAACCTGGCTATTTGGCTCGTTTGGCTGTGAACTTCTCGGTTGCGAAATCGCCAACTTTGCGAGTTAATGCGATCTCGTCGCCTTTTAATTCACCGGAGTAGGTGATAAGCAAGTCGGCACCTTGAAATTTCAGTTTCTCTTCGAACGAAACGGATTTGTCATCGATTTTCACATTCGTGATTTCACTTTGGTAAGACTCGCCGTTGAGCTTCATAACGGCCGTGCCGACAACCTGGCCGTCTTTACTCTCGATGGTGTACTCGTAACGCTGTTCGCCAATTTGAGTGTCGATGGTGCCCGTCCATTTGCCCGTCAGTTGATTTCCAGTTGGCGAGTTTCCTGTCGGTACTGAAGCGCCGGCTTTTGAGGTGGCGCCCCGTTTGTCCTGAAAGACATTCTGCGAGAACCAGTACAGGCTCCTGCTCCAGTGCTCGTTGTCGTGGCCGCGGCCGTCGATATCCCACACGTGTTCAATCTCGTTCTTCTTGAGGAACTGATGCATTCTCTGACTGATTCGAATCAGGCCATCCTTGTTTCCGCACGAGATCCACAGAAGCTTCAGCCTGGCTTTGGTGACTGCGATGTCCTTGACTAATTCTTCCGGGGGCATTGTGTTGGGTGCTGGCGAGAAAGCTCCGATCCAGGCGAATGTCTCAAGGTGCGTGAGCCCAAAGTTAAGCGACTGGCCACCTCCCATAGAAAGACCTGCAATCGCCCGCTTCTCGCGACTCTTGTCGACCGAGTAAGCCGCTTCGATTTTCGGAATCACATCATCGAGCAAATCTCGTTCAAACACGGCGAATGCCGGGGCCGACGCGAATATATTCCCTCGGGCGCGATCATCCTTCTGAGCCCGACCGTTCGGCATCACCAAAATCATCGGGACGGCAGCGCCCCTTGAAATCAGATTGTCGAGAATCCGATTTGGTGTCATTTCGCGCTGCCACTCGTTCTCGTCACCGCCGATGCCATGCAGTAGATAGACGACCGGATAATTCTTCTCGGTCGTGTATCCGGGTGGAGTGTAGACCTGCATCTTGCGGGTGACCCCGACAGTCTTCGATTCGTACTCCACCATCTCCAGCTTGCCATGCGGCACGCCGTCATGCTCCTTGTTGAATCCGTCCTGAGGAGCGTCGAATGCCGCGACATCGTCAGGGCCAAGTTCGATGGGGCCTCCGAAGCCGCCCGGTTGACGACCACCACTATTTGGTGGCGATGCAGGTTCTTGTGGCGTGGCAGTGGTCGCATTCACTTCGCCCGATTCGACGGTGACGGAAAAGTCCAACGGTGTCGAGAGGTCTTCGCCCTTGACGAAGTCGATACTCTTCCACAAGGGCTCTTTCAACGCTCGAAAGAATTCCGATGGCTTGTGAAAGTGGGTGTCGCCGAGCATCAGGACCTCGGTGACATCCTCGGAATATGCATTTTGACAGCAAACAAATATCAAAAACGTTGCCAACAGCATCCGCATGGATGAGGTACTCCTGAACAATGAACTCGCGTGCTTACCCGATGTTGCCAGCAAACATGCCATGATGGATTTCCGACGATTTTATACTGCTCGCGGTCCAGAATGAGGTCTCGTTTGAAAGTCCGTTCCCGCGTTCGATGCCGATTCATCGCGGGTCACGCACTTTCCATGAATCGTTGAAGTTTTTCGCGGCCTCAATTCAGACAGCGCGGAGTATAATTGGAGAAGAAATTGAAGAGGAGGACCGTTCGTTTGACTGATTCTGCAAAAGACAATGGCTCGAAACGGCTTGAGGAAACGTGTGGACGATGTCGTGCGTTCATTCAGCATCGTCCTGGGCTGTGCAGGATGTCAACTCACTCGCCGAACGGGTGCCACTATTCAGTGACTCAGCAACTTGTCGGAGCAGTCTGACGAGGATCTCGCCGTCACCAGGCTGAAGAGACTCGAAGACCTGTTCGCGAATCGATTCACCTGCATTCCAGACCTGTCGAAACTTCTTCTTTCCCTCGGGGGTCAGGGCTGCTGTCCGTGCGCGAGAATCGATCGGGTGAGTCTCCCGCTGAACCAACCCTTGCCGTTCGAGCAGGACCAGCATTGCTCTGACAGTGCTGGGATCAGACGGCATCCGGCGTGCGAGTTCTCGCTGGGTCAGGACATCTCCGCGTGCCAGTGTCGCGAGCATGACGAACTGGTCAGCGGTCACTCCGTGCCTCGAGAAAT
>JANXOO010001169.1 GCA_025353525.1 Schlesneria sp.
GTCTTGTAAACAAGGATCACTTCCGCCGCTTCGTAAAATTTGTCCTGGGTCAGCAGTGACAGGCCCATCAGAACTGCGGCGCGACTTTGATCAATCGTCTGTTTGCCCGCCGGTTCTGCGGCGCGACGGAACTGGAAGACGGCGTTGGGGGCATCGCCGGTGTCGAGCAACAGCCGGCCATAAAGTATGAGGGCGTCGGTCCTCAGTTCGGTTTCAGGAGACCCTGCAACGACATATTCCAGTTGTCCGCATGCTCGGGAATAGTCATCCAGCCGGAAATAGTTTGTCGCGGCGTTGTATGCAGCCCGGACTGAAAGCGGTGACGAATCGTTGCCCACGAGTGACTTGAAACCGTCGGCAGCTTCCTGAAATCGACCGTCGAGCTGTAACAATTGATATATTGCAAATTTCGCGTGGCGGGCCAATCGGTGTTCGGGAGCGTGTCTGATCGTGCTGGTCAGGCTTTGCGCGATCATCTGGCGAGCACCTTCGCTTTCGGAATCGGTTCGAAGAAGTGTCAGTCGGCCTTCAACGACTGTCCAGTATGATCGCAGTTCGGAACCGAGGCTTCCCAGCAGCGAACAAAGTGGGAATTCCCTGACGTTCAGATTCACGATTCGGTCCAGCGAACGGACATTTGAGACATCTGACAGATCAAGCGTCCAGCCACACTCGACGGCCATTCGGTCCAGGATCGATCGAAACGATTGATGGCGGCAACGGATATCGATTGTCCAGGATTCGATGGAAGCCGCGTCCTCAGATTCGGGCGCAGGTCGATGGACTCGAACAATGACGGCATTTTCAGAAGTGCCTGAAGTATGAGCATCGGCGGTCGGTTCGTGGTGGACCTGCGGCACCTCGGCCGAGCGAAGACTCAACGTCAGCGGCCAGTCGAAGGCGTCGTCGACCGGAAACTGAGCCATTCTGTCAGCAGATCTCTTTCGACCTGCGAGCGAGTCCTGTGTTTGTGTTAACGGGATTAAAAATTCGATTTCTCGCATCAATTCAGGTGGTACGGAATCAAGCGCGTCCGAATGAAACAGCAGTGAACGTAAGAGCAAGCCTGCGCGATCCGGCTCGTGCATTCTCAGCAGCACTCGCGCCTGCGCCACGCTTGCAGCAACTTTAAGGACGGGTGTTTCGGCAGCCTCAGAGGCAACGGCAAATCCTTCCAGCGCGTTCTCCCACCGTCCCAGACCTTCGAGGCACAGGGCGATTCGATATCCGAGTTCGGGTGGCAAACGCGTCGGGTCGTTGCCGCTTATCGAGCGGTAGTATCCCAAAGCAATTTCGAAGCGTCGTTCCTCAAAGTGCCGATCGCCGACCGTGCGGTCGAGTTGTGGCAGCATACGCCTGGTTGATTCGTCCGCCTTTGATTTCTGAGGACGATCCGGCGAAACGGATTCACGGGCCGTTGATGTTGACCCTTTCAAAAACGCGACCCCGACCCCGGTGGCAACCGGGAATGCTGCAGCGATCGTCAGGACGACCGAAAAGATAAACTGCTGTTTGCCACCCGCCGATGACGGTTCTATTGTCCTCCCGGCCTCGGGCGAGGCGACTGCCACAGCAGCGGCCGTTTCAGTTGCAGGTGGATGCGAACTTGCGGTCGTTGGCGCGTTCACCACTTCAGCCGGTGAAGGAGCCCCATGTGCTGGCGTTGCGTGTTTGGCCGGATCCTTATCGGCAGGTGTTGCTGAATATGAGTGCGCGGGGGTTTTCGCGTGTGCTGTTTGTGCGGGTGTTGTCATAATTTGACCTTGACCAAATGCGCCGAACGGGCAAATATGCCAGCGTTCCGACATGGGCGATCGGAAAAGTCCGTTGACTTGACCGTTCGTCCGTTTGAGCGAGGATGTTTCCGTGCGAATCGACCCTGGACATCAAGGCATCAATTCAGTTCCCGGCCGAAAGCAGTCGCGGCCGTCTCGAAGTGCGTCGTCAGGCTCGTCGTCGGAACGACCGTCTGACGCCTCGAATTCCGACGAGATTTCGCCGCTGATGGCAGGTCTCGACGAAATTCCTGATATTCGTCCGGAAGTCATTGAAGAAGTGCGCGACCGCTTGAAACGCGGCGACTACCTGACTCGGGATGCCGCAGAAAAAACGGCCGCCGCAATTCTCGCAGACCTCGCCAGTTTCATCGGCCAATAGTGCCGGTGATCTGATTGCGTTCTTGCCGAACTCTTCTTAGCGCTGCTGTTAAGCAGACATCGTATCGAGTCGGCTGCATACGTTGACCCATCCCGAAGTGACGGTTGCAACGATTGTGGCTGTGACGACAGGGCATTCACACGCACATTTTCACAATGTGGTCCGGGTATTGCTTTTTTCCAGCATTTTTCGCAAGTGCGGCAATGTCGCTTCGATAAATCATCCACGGACGGGGGACAACTCGGATGACCAGCAAGTCATCATCTCCCGAATATTCCAACCCGTCAACGTTTTACGACCTCACTACAAGGAAACCGAGCATGTCCCTCTCCATCAACACGAACAATTCGTCGCTGTCCGCTCAAAACAGCTTGCAAGCAAGCCAGACCCGTCTGTCGACATCGCTTCAGCGATTGTCGACCGGGCTGAAAATCAACAATGCCGAAGACGATCCGGCAGGTCTGGTCACCGCGTCGCTGCAAGCGTCACAGATTTCCGGATTGCAGACATCAATCCAGAACATTCAAACGTCAACCGCGTTGGCTCACACCGCCGATTCATCGCTGGCAAACATCAACAATCTGCTGGTTCAAGTCCGTACGCTCGCCGCGAATTCGGCCAACACGGCGACCCAATCGACAGCATCACTCGCTGCAAACGCCGCAAGCGCCACGAAGTTGCTGGCAAGCATTGATAACATCGCTGCAACAACGAAGTTCGGTACTGTGAATCTGCTGGACGGTACGTTCACGGCACAACAATTTCAGACGGGTGCATTTTCGGGTCAGATCGCAACTTATGGCCTGACCGCTGCCGATTCGACAACGCTGGGTGTGAACGGTATCGACCTGACGACTGCTGCCGGTGCGACCGCCGCTCTGACCTCGATCGATGCGGCAATCAATACTGTCGCCACAGCCCGTGGAAACCTCGGATCCTTCATTGCCGGAACGTTGACCGCCACGAAGGACAACAATCAATCGGAATTGACGAATCTCCAACAGGCTCAATCGGTTTTGACCGATACCAACTACCAGACGGAAATCGCCAACTACACCAGCGAAAACATCCGTCAGCAAGCTGCTTCGACCGTACTCGGGTTTGCCAACCAGAGCAACCAGTCGATCATTTCGCTGCTCCGAGGCCAGTAATCTCGCGAGTCAGCTCGATAGTGCGAATAGGGAGCCTGCTGTTGCAGTGCTCCCTTTTTTACGTGTCGGACAGCCTGCAACGACCGATCAATTGTGAGAATGAATTATGTCATCCAATGTTACATTCTCGGGACTTGCATCCGGACTGAACTCTGCCGCGCTCGTTCAAAACCTGCTTCGATTCAGCCAGCAACGAATTAATCTGTTGCAACAGAACGTGCAGACGGACACCACGCAGCAATCGGCCTTTCAAGGGGTTCAGACACGGTTGCAGACACTTGAATCCCAGGCAAGTCAACTGGCGCAGTCACAAGGGAGCGTCTTCGACGGAAAATCTGTTACTTCCAGCAATTCCGAACTGGTGACCGCTGCCGCCGGAACCGGAGCGCAAACAGGCGTGACAAGCTTGAGGGTTCTGGCGCTCGCACAGGCCAGTCAAATTGCCTCGCAGGGGTATGCCGATCCGAACAGCGCGATTTCCACAGGGACATTTCAAATCCAGGCGGGCGGCAATTCTGCATCGCTTTCGATCGATTCGTCCAACAATACACTCACGGGGCTGGCTCAGGCGATCAACTCGGCCGGTGTCGGCGTGACCGCCGCTATCATCAACACGGGGTCGAGCGATCCGCGGACCCAGCCATACCGACTATTGTTGTCTTCGAATTCAACGGGCACGGCTAACGCTATCAAAATCACGAACAACCTCGGGGCCAGTGCGGGTGGAGCGATTTTGCCGAACTTCATAACGACCGAAGTCGGACCCGCTGTGACCTCGTCCGGCTATTCCGGAACCTCCAGCGTGACTTCAAATTCAGGATCGGGGAACTACACAGGTAGTGCGAACGACACATTCACATTTTCCGTTCTTGGCGGCGGAACTGTCGGGACCGACAACGGGCTTCAAGTCAGCTACTCAAACAGTAGCGGCACGAAAACCGGGACCCTCACCCTGAATGCTTCGGATGTCGGCACGAACAAGGATGTTGTCGACGGAGTTCAGGTCAAATTTGCAGCGGGAACTTTGACGACCGGAGATCTGTTCACGGTCAATGTGTTCGCGCCAACAATACAGGCGGCGACCAATTCCCAGGTTCAATTGGGATCAGGGGCGGGTGCCGTCGTCGTGCAGAATTCGTCCAATACGCTGACGAACCTGGTGGCGGGGGTCACTCTGAAACTTCAGTCGGCTGATCCGACGAAAACCGTCCAATTGAATGTCGCTAACGATGTCACTGCGGCGACGACGCAAATTACGAATTTCGTCAATGACTACAACGATTTTGCCAGCTACCTGACATCTCAGGCGAGTTACACGCCCGGTACTGGAACAGCGCTGGGGACCGCAGGGCCGCTGAATGGTAATGCGTCGCTGACGGGGATCCAGAATCAGGTCCAACAGGTGCTGCTGGCGGTGGCGCCCAACCTTCCATCTCAAATCAACCGATTGGATGCACTGGGAATCACTCCGGACTCGAACGGGCTACTGCAAATCGACCAGGGCAAGCTCAATTCGTCTCTGACGGGGGGGATCACAGGAGTCAGTTTCAACGACGTCAAGAATTTGTTTTCTCTGCAAGGGACTTCGAGTTCTGCAGGGGTGCAATTTTCGACGGGCAGCGAAAAGACAAATCCGACCACGACTCCCTAC
>JANXOO010001227.1 GCA_025353525.1 Schlesneria sp.
GTTGAGCCGACATACCAGGTACTCGAATCCAGCGTTGGGCTCCTTTCACGCGCACTCCGATTCCAGGTACCAGTACCAGAACCAGCAGCGTCACCGTGACGACGAACAGCAACGGGGCGAACCGCTTCCAGAAGTCGGGCGTTCGTGTTGCCTCAAACGTGGCAGTTGACAGACCGATGGCGAGAAAGGCGAGATGACGCGACAGATAAACACGTTCGAATTCGGTAGGCCACGAGGTGATACTCGCGCTATGGACCATCAGCAGTCCGAATCCCAGCAACAGGGCGGCAAATGCAACGAAAAGGTGTCGACACAGATCCACAAATTCACCAGTGACAAAACAAGCCACACCACGACTGCTCAAGTTCGAGCCATCGGCAGGCGCACGCGGAAACTTCAGCCTGAAGTGATTTTTGGGAGAGTCCCCCTGCTCAATGTCCCTGATTTTGACACTTACGACGTTTGCGCCCGTATTTGGCGGTGACCTGCCCGAGCGTATCATTCTTTCTGGTCAACCGCTCAATGAGGGGTTGAGGGGCGTGCCCTGATTAGGCTAAAGTCGATCAAGGTAACCCGGATGCTGAAAAACGGAGACAGGCACCGGGAGGACCCCCGGCGCGCCGGGGCTCCCGTTTTTCAGCCGGTCAATTTTCTACTGCCGGTCAATAAAGAAGTGCAGGTGACAAATGGAACTTCCAATTCTCAGCAGTGCGGGACCTGTGGAAGACTATGAAGATCCTCTGGATGTGATGGACGAAATCGATCGACTGAAGAAAGAGCGAGACGCCTCGATCCTCGCCCATTTTTACGTCGACGGAGATCTGCAGGATATCGCTGATTTCACGGGAGACAGCCTGAAACTGGCTCGCGACGCGACGAAGGTCTCGACATCGACGATCGTTTTCTGCGGCGTTCACTTCATGGGCGAATCCGCCAAAATCCTCAGTCCCGAAAAGCGGGTCCTGATGCCCGATCTGCTGGCGGGCTGTTCGCTCGCCGAAAGTTGTCATGCCCTTTCGCTCGCAACTCGGCCTGATATGTGGCAAGTCGATCGGCAGGACAACTTTCGGCGAGCGAACAACCCGCCA
>JANXOO010001236.1 GCA_025353525.1 Schlesneria sp.
CTCTTGGTCCCGGAATCATCAAAACGCCGCAATCTCAAGTGGTTCGACCAGTAGTACACAGACACTCGCTGGACCGCCGCTCGACAATATCGCAAACGATCGGTGAACAACGCCTGCGACAGCATGGCCCACAACGTGATACTCATCGTGTAGACGATGCCGTCGTCGTTTTCCGGAGCGCCATGAGCATCCGGTTGTCCAAACGACACACCTTCCGCTGGAGGCTTGCCGTTTCAAGTCCGGTTTCCCGCCCGAGACGGGCTCATCGCCGGAATATCTTTCTGCGATCGTGTTCTGGTACAAGTGATTCCAGTTCAACAAACTCTATTCCCGTCCTGCGGAATACTGTCCGACGATTCACGTTCGAGACCACCGATGGAACCTGACCACATTGTCGTCTGCCGCTGCGGTGCGCAGGTTCGTATTCGGGAGCGGCAAGGCACAATCGCCGTTCGGTGTCCTGTGTGCAAGACTCAACTGAACGACGCGACGGCACCCGTTTCAATGATTCCCATGCAGGTACCGGGCGAACACGAATCGACCTGTCCGATTTGCCAGTCTGCAATCCGGGGCGATGCGGCAACGACCCAGTGTCCCGCATGTGATGAAGTTCATCATGCCGAATGCTGGACGGAAATCGGAGGTTGCGGAACGTACGGATGTATTCAGGCTCCCCGGCAGGAAAAAGTAGCAGTACCAGTCCCGACGCGTGCCTGGGGCGATGCGAAAACGTGTCCTGTCTGCGGTGAAACGATCAAATCGATTTCATTGCGCTGCCGCTATTGCAAGACCGATTTCCACACGGCTGACCCGATGGAACGAGGCGACCTGATTCGACGGAATCAGCTCGTCGAAGAACAAGGTCATCTGAAAATCGGCACCATTGTTCTTTTCGTCATCAGTCTGCTGGGATGTACGTCGCCGCTGGCAGGGGTGATCGGGTCTGCCTGGCTCATGCCAAGGCGCGAACAATTGCGGAAATGCGGACCGCTCTATCTCGTCATGGCATGGCTGATTTTTGTTTTTTCAAGCCTGTTTACGACTTTGATCGTCGTCTTCTTTTTGTTCGACCGGGTATAAATCCGCGGGTGGACTGATCGTACTGCAAAGGGTCGTGAAGGACTGCGAGGTTCAAAATGGCGGTTTCGGGTGCAGTTCCCAAAAGCGGTGCGAGTCCCCTCGATTCACGAGGATCCTGGTTCGCTTCTTTCGCCTGGATGGGAATCTGGTTTGCAAGTGTTGCAGTTGCTACCGGTTTGGCTGGCGTCGTCGTCTGGTTTTTACGGTCATCCTCGACGCCGACTCGGGCGGACCTGGACGGATGGCTTTGGGGTTCGCAGGAACTGAAAGTGGCAGCACTGCGCGATGCATACAACGGTCGACGATCTTTACTTGTCGATCCACAGCAAACCGAAATCCAATCCTTTCTGGACGGGATTGTGCAACCCATCGAAGACCATCAACGGGATAAGTGGTTTGAATCGGTGGATATCGAACACTTTCGGCAACGACTGAACCGTTCGCCCTGGGTGCGGTCGCTCAGCCTGATCGACCGCGCGACGTTGGCGAAAACAACAATCCCGAAACTTCAGTTCGACCTGCCGGCACAATTTGCACGAATCGACATCGTTCGGATTAATTCCTGGGCACAGAAACCGGGAGCCGCAACAACCGGACAGGACGATAAACTCGTTTTCACATACGCATTTCGCCAGAATGAAAAATGCGAACAATTGTTGTTCTGGGTGCGAAAATCCGGTGTGAACTGGAAGCTTGTCGATTGGGAATGGGTCGAAAGCGGCCTTTCGGAGGTCGAGGGTGCCGGTTTGTGGAACGCAGTGACCCGAGACAAGCGCGGTGCCACTTTCCTCGACGCCTTTGCACAAATACAAGCCGCCGATCAGCTTGGATATTCCGACGGGAATCGTACCGCACAACTTCTGAAACTGGGGGAATCACGCGAGATTCCTGATTCGATCCGTGATCAATTCAGATACTGGCTAATGATTCGCTGGAATCGTCATTATGCACATGCGGAAGTCCGACGAATTGCCAGCCAGGTAGCAGATCCTGATCGTCTCCCTGCGGTTCACGCCTTTGTTGCCGCCGCCTGCGAAGCAACCGGCGAATACAAAGAAGCTCTGGATTCGCTGACGCGATTTGAAGAACTGGCGGGATTTAGTCCTGACCGGGCAAAATCGCATGCACGGTTGCTGCAGCGGTCCCATCGTCGCGACGACGCATTAGCTGAGTGGCGCCGGGTTTCCGATTTTGGGCCGGAGGATGTCGAAGCCCTCTCGGCACTTCAGGGGTTACTTCAAAGTGACCAATCGTCGGAAGTCTTCGACCGGATCACGTCGGCCCGAGAACCGGTAAAACTGGCGTCTCAATTTGTGATGCGAAACAATTATCAACTGACGACCGTAATGCTGAAGAGGTATCTGGATTTTGCAAAAGGCATCGCTCCCACTGCCGATCACGCACTGGATATTGAGGCGTTGTGGCTAAGCAAGAGCAATGACCATCTGGCAGCAGCGGCATTGCATCGCAAACGAGCGGAACTGCAGGGATCGCCTGAATCGCAGTCCGGACATTGGGTCAATTTCTTCAAGGAAATGCAGAAGGCTGACGAATTGGTCGCCGGTTTTCTCGAGCACCCCGACCCGAAAGCGGCCTTTCAATTGCTCGTCGAAGGGATCGATTTCGGAGAAGGATTCGTCTCGGTCGATGTACTGCCCGAATTACTCGATGCCGTTCGGGAAAAACTTCCGGGCGATCCACTATTGCTTTATTACGAAGGTTACGTTGCTGCCGAACGACAACGATTCGTCGAGGCCAGGGAACGGTTTTTAGCGGCGAAAAAAGCCATCGCCGGGAGACGAACAGAGTTGGCTGCAATCGAAGATTCGGACGATCCCGCCCCCGGCCAAAGTGATATCAACAGCCTCGATTCGCTTGCGTCACAGATCGACAATCAGCTCCACGAGATAAGGTATGAACTGGGGGAAGATGTCGAGATCCTGAACGACTCTCAACAGGATGAAATGTGTTATCAGACCCTGGCACGTCTCGCCAATGAGTATCGACACTGGACGGCACTCGATCGGCTCAATCAATCGTTTGAGAAATCCGGCTCGAAAAATATCTGGTTGCCGTACTATCAAGCGTGCAGTTTGCTCGGCAGTCGGGATTTTGCCGGAGCTCGGGCCAGGTTGCAGTTGATCGCCAGTCGCGAAAACGAAGAACCAAGTGCAAGTTACTATTGCCGTAGTTTTCAGCGTGAACTCGATTCGGCGGAGTTTCCCGATCCCCTGCAAGCCTTCCTGAACAGCAACGACCGTCTAGAAAGCTTCCAGCATATTTCGCAACGACTGCTCGTCGATCGCGACTGGACGCGTCTCGATCAACTGGTGGACGCTTACCAGACCGATCCGGACGATCCGGATGTTGCACTAATCAGACTTGAAATGGCATGGAGGCGTGGGGACGATGCGTCGCTTGTCGAACGGCTCACTCCCTGGCCGACAGACTTGATGAAAACGCAGTTTTACCTGTTATCGAGCTGGCGCGAACGACTCGTTCGAAGCCTGATTCGATTGGGACGTCACGACGAGGCTCGGGAACGAGCGGCCGAAATGTTCGAACGATTCGACGAGACGTGGCCGCTGGTCATGTGCGACATTGCAGGTGGTAAGTCGACCGCGGGTATCGATCGAATTCTTGAATCCGATGACCCGATGGAACGCGACCGGTTGTTGAACCGAATCAACTCCGAACCCGATTTTCGACAAATTTTTCTGGAACCAGACTTCGCTGAGCTGAGGGCGAAGTATGTATTCGAAATGCCGTACTATTCTGATTCGGTGTCGTTGACACTTCTCCAAAGCAAACCAGCGGATATGACAGAGTCATTCTTGCGACAACGACTGTCAGATCCCGAAGCGGCGGCGGAATCACCACTTCGGATCTCAACGGTACTTCCTTCAACATTTGTCGTGGAATGGCGAGGGACTCGTTTCGCCATCAGTACAAAATCCGAACCCTTTTTCTCGAAAGTCTTCCTCGACAATCCTGGCTACCGCCGTCGATGGCGGGGAAAGTCTGCCGAATTGCACGCGATGTTCCGGAATCAAAATGCCAGTATCAGAATCCGGATTTTGTGCTCGGACGAAGTACAGCCATGGAACTCACCGACCGTTGCCGTTCGGGAACTTGGAGCCAGGTTAATCGACGAAAATACAGTTGGTGCCGTGAATTCACCCGCGTATTCGAGAGTCGTACATGTCATCCGCTTGAACGGGAATCAGTCCGAACAATTGGCCAGCCGTCGCCCGTTTACAGAACTTGATCCGGCAACCATCGTGATTCGCGGACCGATGAATGAACGCCCCGTCGACCGCAAACTGAAAAAGCGTTTGGCAACGCTTGCACGAACCCTGTTGAACAAAGAAGTGCAGCCAGAATCGACATCAGCGTCCCGGATCATCATTCAAGTAGTACTTGGCCAATCGGACGACAATCTGTCGGCTCCGTTTCGCGTCATTGGAGCTCAATCACAAACCTATGGCGGTATTAAATTGATCGGAGAATACGCGATTGAAGACCATTTCGCAGGTTTCCCCGAACTGCGCCGCGGGGTCCGATACGCGATTTCGCTCGATCAGGTGATTTCTATTGAAGAAACGGCTGAATGACATCGTTCCCGATTGCTCGCCCGCCCAAAATGAGATTTCAATGAAACTTCGGCGGAATCCGATTGGAAACTGGCGTTCTATTTCCGATTCGATTACCGTAATCGCTGATTGATCGATAGGAATTGATGTTTCCGCTCAAAGTCATCATGCCGGGCATTCGTCCGCAGAGCGGTCGTCCGGTCCGATTTGATCACATGTCAGCGCATCGCAATTCGGCGGTGCGCGAATCGATCGACGAGTTGAGGTTGGCACGATGAATGGTGAAGAGACGATGTCTGGCAATGGTCAGACACAAAACGGGCAGACGCACGACGGGCAAGTTCAATCCGCACAGACGATCAGTCACGATTTGACCGCAGGTGCAACAATGAATTCTGCGGCTGCTATTCCGGCAATCGCGGCCAATGTCGCCGTTGAAGCGAATGTTGCTGCCGCCAGCATTGCTATCGCTGCCGCTCATAGCGTCTCACAGACACACGATGCACTTGGCCAATCTGATCAATCAGATGCAAGTTCCGGCGACGAGGTCCGCAAGCGCCCAGTGCTTAACCCGAGCACCGATGACCACCAGACGCGTGCGGTCGGAAGTATAGGTTCCGTTGTTGAAACGGAAGCCGTGGCGATCGCGGCAGCCGCGGCGGCTCAATCGGCCGGAGACACCGTTTCCAGCGGACCTGTCGGCCAGATTGCTCTGCCGCCACGGCAGATGACTCTCGACGAAGTTCTCGAAAAAGAGATCGACGTGGCGATGTCGGGTCAAATGACCGCTCCGACCGCTGCACCCGTCGGTGCCTTGATACCTGTGCCCGGTTCTGCTGCAGCGGAACTTCCCGCGTCGGAAGAACAACTGGAAACCGGAACCCGATTGAAGGCCAAAGTTCAAAGCGTCACCGCTGACGACGTCTTTTGCGAAGTCGGATATCGCTCGCCCGGTGTTTTGCCCGTCCGGCAGTTTCCACAAGGCAAGCAGCCGCGAGTCGGTGAAGAATTCCTTGTGGTCGTGGAAAAATTTGATCCGGAAAACAGCGTTATTCTTGTCAATCTGCCCAAGGCAACTCGCAAGGCACGCGGCAATTGGGACGAACTGTCGGTTGGCCAAATCACTGAATGTATTGTCAACAAGTCGAACAAAGGGGGACTTGATGTCACCGTTGGCGGACTGCGTGCGTTTCTGCCCTCCAGTCAGGTCGATATCGGGTTCGTGGCGTCGCTCGACAGCTTCATCGGTCAAAAGTTGACGGTTCAGATTACAGAATTACATCAGGGCAAACGCAATCTGGTCGTCAGCCGCCGTGCCATTCTGGTCGCCGACCGAAAGGAACTCGCGGGCGCTTTTTGGGAAAAAATCGAAGTCGGTCAGCAATTCACCGGCACGGTCAAGACGATCAAGGATTATGGTGCGTTCGTCGATCTGGGTGGTGCTGACGGATTCCTGCACATTGGCGAGATGAGCTGGACACGTGTCAAACATCCGTCAGAAGTTCTGAAAGAAGGACAACAGTGCGATGTCGTCGTCCTGTCGCTCGACCGCGAGAAGGAAAAAATCGGACTCGGAATGAGACAACTCACCCACAACCCGTGGGGCAGCGCCGAAGCAACTTATGCCGTCGGCAAAGAAGTGGGCGGCAAGGTAACTCGAATCACCGATTTCGGTGCCTTTGTCGAACTCGAACCCGGCGTCGAAGGATTGATTCACATCAGCGAGATGGACCATCAACGAATCCGAAAGGTCACTGATGTTGTGAATGTTGGACAGGAAATCCAGGCACAAGTGCTGGAAGTGACTCCTGATCGTCAACGAATCAGCCTGTCGATGAAAGCCCTCAAACAAAAGCCCGAAAAACCGAAAGACGAAGACCTCTCGCCAGGCAAAGGCGAAGCCTACGAACGCAAACGCAAAGAACCGTTGCGAGGCGGTACGACCGCTGCTGGCGGCGGTGGCCTTTTTGGCAATCCTGGCGACTTCAAACGCTGATGCACGGGCGGTTTCAGAATGTCGGATGCTGCTGCCGGTCGATTGCTCGATTGCCGCGACATTGGAGTCCGATTCGGTGGAGTCGTTGCACTCAGCCATGTTGATTTCAGCCTTTCACCGGGCGAAGTACATGGTCTCGTCGGGTGCAACGGAGCGGGCAAAAGTACCCTGATGAAGGTTCTGGCTGGTGTCGTCCCTGACTACACCGGTGAAATCCTGCTGGACAATCAACGTGTTCGGCTCAGTTCCCCGCGCGAAGCACTCGCGCACGGAATCGCGATGGTCTATCAGGAACTTTCGGGAATCGGACAACTGTCTGTTGCCGAAAACCTGATGCTGGGCCGGCAACCCGTGACAAAATGGGGGCGAATCGACTGGGGTACGATGGTTCGGCAGGCAACCGAATCGCTGGCCGAACTCGACATTCGAATCGATGTTCGTCGCCGCCTGGCCGACTATCCACTGGTAATCCGGCAGATGGTCGAAATCGCGCGCGGCCTGCACAGCGGAGCACGCGTGCTGATCCTTGATGAACCGACAAGTGCTCTTAGTCTTCCGGAAGCCAAACGCCTGTTTGAACTGATCGGACGATTACGCAACCGGGGAGTAGCCGTCGTATTCATCAGTCACTTCCTGGAAGACGTTCTTGAGATTTGCGATCGGGTCACGATCCTCAAAGATGGTCGCAAGCTGGCGACGCAAGCCGCTAAAGAACTCGACCGGGCGACGATCATTCGGCAAATGGTCGGTGACAAAGTCGATTCCGTGTCAGAGGAATGTGTGGAAGCGACGCTGCCGCCAGCTTCCGTCAGCCAACCCCGACTGGAAATTCGGGATTTCGTTCGAACCGGGTTTTTTGAAAAAATTACGCTGGATGTGAAACCGGGCGAATGCCTGGGTCTTTACGGATTTGTCGGAGCCGGTCATCAGGAACTGGTTCAAGCGATCGGGGGGGCGATTTCCGTTGAATCAGGCAACATTCTGCTCGATGGCAAATTGCTGTCGCCGGGTAACGTGGCCCGGTCCGTTCAGAAAGGGATCGTGCTGGTCGCTGCAGATCGTGCCCGGACATTAGCTCGACGAGCCCCGATTTCCCACAATATGACGCTGGCACATTTGCGGCGCAGCGTTGGACCGTGGATCACCCGCAAACACGAAAATGACCTCTGTCGACCAATTCTTGAACAGGTTGGCTGTCGCCCACCCGATCCGGCGCTGCGAGCGGGTTCGCTTTCGGGCGGCAATCAGCAAAAGATCGTTCTCGCAAAATGGCTGCTTGGCCCGATTCGTGTGCTGTTGCTCGAAGAACCAACTCGCGGGATGGATGTTCGTGCCAAGACCGAGATTATGGAACTGGTGGCGGAACAGAAGCGGCAAGGGGTTGCCGTGATCCTTGCATCGACCGAGCCCGAGCTGGTTCTGGCGTACGCCGACCGCATCGCAACCATGGCGCGCGGACGCATCGCGCGTATCTTCAGCGGCGAACGAGTCACCAAACGAGACTTGATCGAGTCTATTTGATCCTCGGAATTTCGATCAGTTCGGGAACCGGATCGAAGGCCCATGTTTGTACGGGCTTTACTTTTTCACCTGGAAAGTTCTGTTTGCCTGGCAAGCTTAACGTGACGCAGGTCAAAGCGAAGCTGCCGGTTTTGTCGGTACCATGTTTTGCCTGGAAGATCTCGACCATTCGATTGATCTGCGGATCGGTTTTGGAATCGAAGCTGCCGACGGTCACGACCGATTGAAACTTGTCGTGGTAGACGTACGCTTCGAATTTGTCGGCACCCAGGACCCGGTTTTCATTGCTGCTGTGACGCAGAGCATAGGTCAATTGTGTCGCGTCTTCACCGGCCTGAGTCAGATTGTAGTTGCTCGATTGAAAAAGCGACTTTTCAAAACCCGATTCGTTGCCGGTGAACTTGCTCGAACCGAGCGGCACCGCCGATTTTCCGGAATACGTCGCGATCTTCAACGTGTATTTGCGTTTAACGTTCACCAATGCAAAGTCGATCCCGGAATTCAGATACTTCGTTTCGTTGTCGGGCCTGCGGCGAGCGATTTCGTTGGGGTTTCGCTCAGGATTGATCGATAGAAACGCACCACCCAGGGGACCTTTGGCTCCGCCTGCACTGCGGACAACCGCACCCGATTTGGGGTCGGACATGAATTTGGGATGAAACCGTTTGACGTAGGCAAGAGTCTTCTGTGCCAGGGGGTCATCTATCTTTTCGTAGTTACCCGCGAGGACGCAGATCATGTCACGCTGGGCCGCGTACTTTCGCTTATCCTTGTTTCCCAATCGATCGACGGTATCGATCGAAGCGACTTTCGCTTCCTGAGAATGGATGTAAGCCGGAATTCCTTTTTCGCGAAGTTCGTAGACCAGCTCGTTCGCCGCCTGTTCGGCGCTGAATCCTTCCTTCTTGCGTTCTTGCTCGTGAACGTCGCGAAACGTGGCGACCATAATCATCCAGGGACCGTGTTCTTCCCTCAGGTGATATTCCTTGTCACGGTTGTTTTCGATTGCCGGTTTGGCCATCGAGGGAGTGGCCACCCCCGCGACGAAGCAAAGTAGCGCCAGCGGGAAAAACAGGATTCTCATTTGAATTTGCACGACAGACTCCATTCGGGAAACCGTGAGGGCGGGAACGTATCAGCAACGTTTTCTTATGTCCAGAGACACTTTTTCCCACCGTTGGCACGACCTGTGCATGATGCTGTTTGCGACCGATTCCGGTTGTAAAACTTGCCAGATCACAACCTGCGAAACTGCTCACAAGGCAAAACAAGGCATTCATCAAATGCACGTTTTCCGAAAGCGAACGGCCATTTGATCTGGCGGGAAAATTGACGAATCACCCCGATTCAGTTCAGTTTTGATTCGATGAGATGCAGGACACGTATTGAAGCCATGGATGGTGGAGATCGGTCCTGTTGTAAAATTGTCCGTCGACAGACGGGGAATTGGAAAAATTACAAACAGGCACGGAGGCCAGCTTCATGCAGCGTCGAAATTTCCTCAGCAGCGGTGTCATTGTTTTTCTCGGGACCGGGTTCGCCGCAGCGGCAATCGTCGCGGTCGCTTGCAGTTGGGTGACTCTGACGAG
>JANXOO010001239.1 GCA_025353525.1 Schlesneria sp.
GCCAATTCCCGCATTTGATTTTCAACAACACTCGCTTCGCCGTCCAACCGTTGGTATTCTGCGTTCATCCGTGAATCGCTCCGTGAAAAGAAGAATGCGTTCAAATCCTCTTTTCAGCGATTCACGGGTTTTCTGCGATACCAAATCCTCGATCATCAAAAAACCGACAATTCAAGAATCCGCCCAACATCACGTTGATGTCGTCCGGTGCATGGGTCAGAGCGACCGAATTGTCAAGGATACTGATTATGAATGTGCAAGGCTTCAGAATTCTAGCTGTGGTGGCAACGGGATTGTTCTTGGGAATCTTCGGCCCGGCGGACGTGGATTTAGCTCCATTCGTCGTCGGTGGCGTTGATTGCAACGCTTCGGATCATAAGAACATTTCGTGCAAACAGGTAGATCCGAAAGGCGCAGACTGTACCTCTAACTGGAACCAAGCATCAGCTGGGCAGGCTTGCCTCGACGAGTTGTCCGAGACAAAAACTGTCTGTAAAGCGAATAATTGCGAAAACCTCCTTAATCAAACAGTACTCAATGGAAATAGTGGTTGCACCAATAAAGGCTGTGGAGGATAACAGGGTCACGCTCAGTTCATTCGTCGGCGACCGAACCACATCAGGTCCGCTGAAAGACAGAAGGTTTCCTCATGCAGATTGAATTCAGCGAGCCGACAAAACAGTCTGCTTTACGGCGATTGTCCGAAGGGACATGGTGGCCGGTTCGGACAATCGCAATTCTTTGTGGGCTTATCGCGTTAGCGATTGTAAAGGATGTTCAGGCGCAATACGACAATCTTATCCCGAATGTCTGTTATTCCTATGAAGAGGAGTCGGTCCAGACTGGTGGGAATGCTTTTCACGAGTCCAAAACCGATTACAGTTGGGGTCGACTGCAAAAGCGTGGCTCCGTGTTGAATGAGATACGACACTCTGTGTATCGCTCAAATCCGGATGACAATTTGTACTATACGTTTTCCGTGTCGGAGATGCACACGACTGATCTGCGGCGAGTTTACTATTTTCAACGAGATGTCGAGTCTCGCCTCGATCGCCAGCCGCGATCTGTTGCGGAGGCGAAAGAGAGCTTTGAACAGAGATTTAATACCCCCCAGAGGATTCTCTCATTCCAGGATTCTGGTCTTTCTCGGATGCAGGGAGCAAATCTGTTGTTGGGGATGTGTCATGGTCGGCCTGTGTGGGAAATTGCAACCGACACGATCGACTCACCCACGAATATAGTATTCCGAGTCTTCAATAATGACGAACGATCGGAAATGGTGTTCGACAAGGCGCAGATGATCTTCACACGCTTTGTCAGCGGACCGGCTCATGGAGTCGAACAGAAGGTTTCCTCCTTTCGCAATGACGTCGAAGTTAACCCCGTTGACAGCGGGTTTCTGAAGACAATGAAGTCATCGGCGACATTGGAAACTGGCCCATACTCGTTGCTCGTGACGACTCAGATTCAGAATTACGACATCAAATGCACCCAGCCGATTGCGTTAACGTTTAAGCCAGAGGAGGGGGAGCAGATCCATAGCACGGTCGATCCTCAGAGCACGGTCGATCCTCAGATCCGTTATGAATGGAGGGATGGAAAAGTCGCCAAGGTAATCAACCCGTTCGCGGATCCAAAGGCGGCTGATGTCGCGTTTCAAAAGCAGTCGAAATGGTGGCTGTTGTTATTCAACATTTTGATCATTGCGATATTCGTGGCCGCATTGGTTTGGCGGCGCGGACACATGTAAGTGATGTTTTTCGTATTCTCTTGGGCTTCTGAATCAGCAGCGTCTGATGTCTATTGCGGTGTCTATTCGCTGCACGCTGCTGCCAAGGCGTTGGGTACGGCCGGTGACCTGGATCGGTTGGTCAGTCCGGAATTCGTTACGTCGACCAAAGGGAGCACTGCTGCCGATCTGGTCCGTGCTGCGAAATCGGTAGGCTTGGAGGGGGTCGCGCTTTGGGGGCTCGGGATTGCCAGTCTACGCGCAGCGAATTACCCCCTAATCTTGCATGCGGCACCACTCGGTGCACATGGAAATTTTCAGCATTGGATCTTGTTCCTCGGTTTCGACGAGCATCATCTGGCGCGGGTACTCGACGGCCCAGGTGGCGTCGTGACTTGTCCAGTTGAGGAGGTGCTGGCCCGCTGGGACGGCATCGCCGTTTCAATTCGCCGCCCTGAAAGTCCCCCAACACGTTATTTGAGCACTGAAGCGGGAGAGGGTTGCCTGTTGATAGTTTACGCCTGGTTTTTCACGTTGGTCTTAGCTGGCCTGAAGTCGAAGGCGGCGGGCCGGCAGCGAACCAATTTGGTTTA
>JANXOO010001289.1 GCA_025353525.1 Schlesneria sp.
CGGTTCTGAGGGAGGGGGAGCCGAAATCAATCGGTTCTCCCTACCCCTATCTTTCTTTGATCGCCGATTGCGGGCCAATCGCGGGTTGGTTGACGTTCCGGTAATAGGTTAGTCCACTGCCTCTGGTTTTCGTCGAAACGCAGACAAAGGAGACGCAGCTTTTCATAGAAGTCAATTGCAAATTTGCATTGGGGTTGTATTAAAGGGTTGAGTGGAATTTGTTGGCGTGGGGAGGAACGAATCATGGCTCGACTCGCTCGGGTTGAAGTGTTTTCACCAGACGAAGGTTTCGGATTGTCAGTCGCCTGGATAGCGTCAAAGACAAATCGAAAGACACTGATTCGTTAAAGAGTAACGCCTGATTGCGAAGGTTGGCGATCCCGGTCAGAAGCGAAATCAGATTCCAGATGAAAAACACGGATTGAATCACGGCAACTCCTTGTGACAAAATCGTTCCAACCGAGATCAGGGATGAAATGTCAATGTCTAACCTCCACCTTCACCAGTCACCTGTCAAGCGCCGACAAAGAATCCGGGAATCTTGCTAAAGAAAGGAAGAATTTCTTATCGCGGCGAAATCGGAAAGTTCCGACGATGTCAATTCGGGAGTCCTGAAACCAGAGTGGGAGGTGCCAACGTGGCGCAGGCTTCCAGCCTGCGATTCTCTGGAATGCGATTCTTCGAAATGAAATACACAATCAGATTTAAGAACGAGTTGCATTTGGTGGTCCTGGTTTTGAATCGAATGATAGATCGCAGGCTGGAAGCCTACGCCACGTTAAGAATCCTGCTGTCGCTCGATCAATTGACGTACGTGTTTCAAGGTTCTCTGAACGGATCGCTCGCTGCATGGGATCTGCTTTGAAATGTCTGCAGAATGCAGTAAAACAAGAGAAGAAAAGACGGGACGAAACGAGTTTACATGCATTGCATTTCTTATGGGCTACTTTTTACGATGTTTGGGCAAGGTTAGGGGCGAAGACCGCAGGTTGGAAGTTTGCGCCACAGAGGAACCGATCATGCATGGCTTGTTTCGACAGCGCTGGTTGCCACATTGGGATGTGATCGATGGCACCTGCTTTGTTACCGCATGTCTTGAGGGAGTCATTTCTTCGCAAGGAATCGGTGAGTTGCGTCGGTTTCGTGATGAGCTTGAGAATCGGCTTACACCCGTAGGTATGTCGCTCGAGGCCTGGAATACGATGAAGCACAAACTGGTGTTTACGCGTATGGATGAACTATTGGACGGCAAACCGGCTGTCCGGCATTTTGATGACGATCGACTTGCAGATGAAGTTCGAAAGAGCATTTATCATTTCGCAGGCGATCGATACTCAATTCTCGCGTGGTGTATTATGCCAAGCCATTTTCACTGGGTCTTTCACCCGTTGTCTGATTGGTGTCAGTCGTTAATTTCATCCGGCGATCGCAGATCTCCACGCGAAATTATCATGCACAGCATCAAGAGTTTCACGTCGAACCAATGCAATCGCTTGTTGCAATCCTCGGACAAGTTTTGGCAGCAAGAATCGTATGATCATTGGATTCGTGACGACGATGAGCTCTGGCGAGTGATCAGGTATGTGGAGCAGAATCCTGTCAAGGCGGGGCTGGTCACGGCCGCCGAGCAATGGAGATTCTCGTCCGCGTTCGATCGAAAGGAATGGGGAATTGCGCGCGATCAACCACTGAAACCACCGACCAACGTGGCGTAGGCTTCCAGCCTGCGATTCTGCGGAATGAAATGAAAATTCTATCGGAGGAGAAAGTCAGCGGCGAATTGCGAGACAACTTTTTTGAGATTAATTCCTGACGGATTCGTCTTTGAGAGATTAAAGAAAAGAATCGCAGGCTGGAAGCCTACGCCACGTTTTCGCCGACCTTTGCAACCGCTCTCCCAACTCGTGGGGCAACCTCGGGCACCATGATTCATCGACAAGTCCAACGCCGATCAAGTCGCGTCTATGAATACGGTCATTTGAAGGATGCGAGTTACGGTTTGACTCGCACCAGTTTCATCAGGCGACCTGACACGTTCCAGTCCTGGACGTACAGGTTGCCGTTTTTGTCCCAATACGAGCCGTGCGTTCCGCTGAAAACGCCTTCGATCCACTGATCCTGAGGGACGTTGAAATTCACCCGCTTTTCCGGATCTGCGTTATGACCC
>JANXOO010001295.1 GCA_025353525.1 Schlesneria sp.
TGCGCCCGATTCGTCGATGACATCAATTGCCTTGTCCGGCAGGCACCGCGCGGTGATGTATCGCGTCGACAACTCGACCGCCTTCGCCAGCGCATCGTCAGTGATCTGAACCCGATGATGTTGTTCGTACCGATCGCGAAGTCCTTTAAGGATCTCGATCGTCTGTGCCGGAGACGGTGGCTCGACGATGACAGTCTGGAATCGTCGTTCGAGTGCCCCGTCCTTTTCGATGTACTTGCGGAATTCGTCGAGCGTGGTTGCTCCGATACACTGGATTTCTCCGCGGCTGAGGGCCGGTTTCAGAACGTTCGATGCATCGATCGCCCCTTCCGCACCACCGGCTCCAACCAATGTATGCAATTCATCAATGAACAGAATCGTGTTTTTGGCACGCTTCACTTCGTTCATCACAGCTTTGATCCGCTCTTCAAATTGCCCTCGGTATTTCGTCCCTGCAACCATCATGGCAAGATCGAGGACGACGATTCGTTTATCGCGCAGCAATTCAGGGACTTCGCCGTTAACGACCATCTGGGCAAAGCCTTCGACGATCGCCGTTTTTCCGACACCGGCTTCACCCAGCAGGACCGGGTTATTCTTCTGGCGACGGCAGAGGATCTGAATAACGCGCTCGATTTCATTCGATCGACCGATGACGGGATCGAGTTTCGACTGTCGTGCGAGTTCCGTCAGGTCCCGGCCAAAACTGTCGAGAGCGGGAGTTTTGCTTTTGGGTGTCTTGCCTGCTGGACCTGCCTGCCCGGCACCAGCGCGTTCCGAAGTCCCTTCGGCACCGCCGTCAACACCGTGGCCAAGCAGATTGAGAACTTCTTCACGCACGTCTTCGAGTTTAAGACCGAGATTCATCAGAACTTGCGCGGCAACCCCTTCCTGCTCACGGATCAAACCGAGCAACAGGTGTTCGGTCCCGACGTAATTGTGGTTGAGGTTGCGTGCCTCTTCCATCGCGTATTCGACGACTTTTTTGGCACGAGGTGTTTGAGGAAGTTTGCCCATCGTGACCATGTCAGGTCCCGACTGGACAATCTTTTCGACTTCAAGTCGAATCTTTCGCAAGTCGACTTCAAGGTTTTTCAGAACGTTTGCAGCGACGCCGGAACCCTCTTTGACCAACCCCAGCAAAATGTGCTCGGTACCGATGTACTCGTGGTTGAATCGTTGGGCTTCCTGATTGGCAAGTTGCATGACCTTGCGGGCGCGATCAGTGAATCGCTCGTACATCACTCAGCCTCCAAATTGATGAGGGACAGGGGGATCCTGTCTTATCTCAAGTTGTTGATTTCCGCAGATCTAAGGATTGTCGATTCGACGCCGACTCTGCCGTGACAGCATGACGAACAGACGGAATTCCATTTCACGTATGAGTTTAGCACAGAAACGCCGATCAGTAAAACCCTTCTCGCCGAACGCGTCACTCGTGTTTCCCTCACGTCGTGGCGAATTCTAGTAGTGTGTCTCTTTCCGGGCAAGGAGAGATGCAGCAAGTTCGATTCCGATGTGGCGACCGGGCCTCCCGAACGGCATTTTCCGGTCAGGTTGACGAAAACAGAATTATCTGATTTTCCAGACAGCGATTGCCCCGTAAACCATGTGCAACTGTTTAGCGATCATTCGGATAAAACTTCGCCAGCTGGTCCGGGTGCACTCCGCATACGGCCAGAAACAGAAGCAACCAATTCCGCAATGTCTGTCGAATAAGACCTCGTCGTTGCCAACGACGCGCGGAAACTGTTAACCGGAGATCGAGTAATTTGATCTGTCCTCGGCGCCGAAGTTGTTTCATGAAAAAGACGTCTTCCATAAAACGAAATTCGGGAAATCCGCACATCTCGTCGAAAAGTTGCTTTCTCACGAAAATTGCCTGATCACCATAGGCCATTTTCCACCAGCGAACTCGCAGCGCGTTTCCCCATTCCAGAAACCGGTATCCAAACCCTGCCGCCTCAATCTGTTGGCGAAAACACCCTCCTGCGACAAGCGGATTATCGATTGCACTGCGAACCCTCTCGAAAGATCCGACTGGCAATCGGCAATCGGAGTGCAGGAATAACAGAATTTCACCACTGGCATGGCGGGCACCCAGGTTTTGTTGCAACGCGCGACCCGGTTTTGATTCCAGAACAAGATCGGCGGATGCGGCCAGTTCTCGAGTACCGTCGGCAGAACCTCCATCGACGACGATGATTTCACATTCTCCCAGTTCTCGCGTCTGGCGAATCGATTCTCCTATTCGCGCCGCTTCATTCAGAACCG
>JANXOO010001448.1 GCA_025353525.1 Schlesneria sp.
CCGAAAGGCGATCATCGGCGACAAAAGAGTCTCGCTGGAAGCCAGCTGGAATGACGCCTGATCGGCACCCGAATCTTCAACCGAAACCGTCCTTACCCACCAGTCCTGGGGCTCGAACGAAACAACGAGCGGCGAGATCGGAAGTGGCATTGGCGCCTGCTGACATGACAAGCCTTGGCACGGACGACGATGCGGTCGAGGTTCACCATTCGTGTTTTGAGAAACACCGAAACGCTTCGTGACTCGCAAATGATTGAATCGATCAAAAGTCATCACGTGATCGTCGCCCACCGATGCATGATGTGCGAGGTAGTCCCCGCATGTTGCTTCCGCCAGCGAGGGAGACAATACCAACGAAACCAATCCGACCGCGAGTGCCAACAACGCGACCGAGAATCGTCGTGGCAGACGATTTTTCGAACGTCCGGATCTCGCGTGGACTTGTTTCAATGGATCCCCTCGAAGAATTCGACACTATAAAATTATCGCTCCACAATCGTTGGGGCAAGAGATTACAGCAAAAATCTCGCAAAACCTGGGGAATAGCTCGGGCGACCGTCAAAAGAGTACTCGCGTTTTGAGGCCAATGATTTAAGCTGCTATTGCGGCGAAATGCCATTCGGTGGACTAAAATCAAAAGTCAAGTATAAACAACGGTCCCAAAGCCACGCGACATTTCCCACCCGTGATGCCAGCTTCGTCCAACGATTTCCGCTTTCGTTTTCAGGCAATTCCCGTCACACTCGACCAGAAAACGAAAGGGAACCACCGTGACCCATCGCAAAAGCAAAGAGTTCATTGCGTGCGTCGTAGCCGGAGTTCAGGCTTTAGCCTGCCATCCAAAATCGCGACCAATTCTTGCGAGCATCCAAAACATCAGATCGCGCCGTATCCTTGCCGCACTATTCACAATAGCGATCATCGCCGTTGATCCCGCGTTCTCGCAGGATCAACAACCGGCATTTCAGGCTTTTATCCAGCGGCAAGCACAGGCCATGCGTGCCAACGACCATCCACCCCGGTCACTCGAAGAATGGCAAACGCGACGAACAGAACTCCGCCAACAATTGCTCAATGCCTGGGGACATTTCCCCGCCACCGATTGTGATTTGTCAGCCAGGTCCACGGGCGGATTTCAGCGCGACGGTTATCGAGTCGAACGAGTTATCTTTCAGTCACGTCCCGACGTGTGGGTCACCGCGAACGCCTATATTCCCGATCGGGCCGGAAAGCGACCGGCGATTCTTCATGTTCACGGTCATTGGGCCGGTGCCAGGCGGGACCCCGTCGTTCAATCGCGGTGTATCGGCTGCGCTAAACTGGGATTCTTCGTGCTTTGCGTTGATGCATTTGGAGCGGGCGAACGGGGGATCGGCAAAGCTCCTGGTGAATACCACGGCGAGATGACGGCTGCGACATTGCTTCCCGTCGGATTACCGCTTTCCGGCTTGCAGGTTTACGAAAACATGCGTGCGGTTGACTACATGATGTCCCGTCCGGAAGTCGATTCGTCTCGTATCGGAATTACCGGGGCGAGTGGCGGAGGAAACCAGTCGATGTACGCAGGGGCATTCGACGAGCGATTCCGTTGTGTTGTGCCGACATGCTCGGTTGGCACCTACCAGGCGTACCTTGGCGCGGCGTGCTGCATGTGCGAGGTCGTGCCTGGCGCTCTTCGGTTCACAGAGGAAGGCGACGTGCTGGGACTTGCGGCGAGCCGTGGCCTGATGGTGACGAGTGCCACGCGGGATGCGTTCCAGTTCTCGGTCGGCGAATCCAAAAAGTCGGTCGCTCGTGCCGAGGCAATTGCGAGCTTGCACGAAGGAGCCACAGTACGGCACACGATCATCGATTCTCCTCACGACTACAATCGACCAATGCGCGAAGCAATGTATGGATGGATGGCCAGGCAACTTTCAGGCGAGGGCGACGGATCGCCGATTCCGGACCCGGATATTCAACCGGAAGATCCCGAATTACTAAGTTGCTTTCCTGCAGAATCGCGACCGGACGATTTCATCACGATTCCCCGTTTTGCTGCGGCTGAG
>JANXOO010001451.1 GCA_025353525.1 Schlesneria sp.
CATCAAGTGGTTCATCAACAAACAATATCCGACACGTCGCATCGGTAATCGCTCGTTGGACTCTCGTATCAGATTGACGAACGCCAAATAGTCGTCAGCTTTATGAAACACATCCGCTCTACCGTTGCCCCGATTGAGGACGTGATAGACATAGTTGCCCTGTGATGCGCGGGATGTTCGTGGCATCTAAGCAGCATAATCAATCGTTATTGCATTGTTAAGTAGAATGTCCCCTTTGTTTTTCCTCTTGGGAGGCGGGATCGCACGACTCAACCTTTATTCGATGACATGCTAACCCTGCTCAAGTACGGCGCGTTGGCTTAATTCATGGTGAAGGATTGCACGCGAGCGAGCCTCGACCTTCGACGCATTCCGACGACGTTGGCCGTTCAGAGTGGGCATCGGTCTTCGGCTATTTGGGCATTTGGTGGCCTTCATGTCCCGTTCCGCCCATGATTTTGTCGTATAATTCCGGCGGTAGAACGCGCAAGACGGTGGTCAGTCCTTCGACCCCCATCGACCAGCCGGGACGCATGCCACGTGCTTCGGGTCGTCCCTCGACTCGGGCCATGCCGTCCATTCCCTCCATCCCGTCATCATCGGACATTTTCATCTTGCTGTGATCGTGTTCGCCGTCTAGTTTCTCGGACGCCTTTTTCTTCGGCATGTTTTTCATATCCATGCCCTTCATATCCTCGCTCTTGGCGTCCATGCCCTTCATGTCCGTGCCGGGCATCTTCTTGCCTTTGGTTGCGGACATGTCCATACCGAGCATGACTTGAGGATACCCCAGCACTTTGCGTTGCTCAGGCGTGGAATTGTTACGGATCAATGGTCCCGCTTGTGATGTCATCGAATTCATCATGTGGTGGAACATATGGCAGTGTATCACCCAATCGCCTGGATTATTGGCGATGAACTCAACTTCACGCACTTGGGCGACCCCGACCAATACGTTGTTACTCGGATACCAGGCAGTCTCCGGCATACGCCCGCCTTCCGTCGCCGTGACCCAAAACGTATGCCCATGCAGGTGCAAGGGGTGGTGGTCGATCACGCTAAAGTTCACGAATCGAATCCGCACACGCTCGCCGAGCTTGCACAACAGTGGTGTTGTCAATGGGCCACAGCGGCCATTAAACGTCAGGTAGTTCCATTCCATCGACAATGTGTCCGGAACGGAGCTATTCGGTCGAATCTGAAACTCTTGCGCAATGAGAGCGAAATCGCGGTCCAGGAGCGGCTCGTATGGCTTTGCAGGAAGGACGATGAACAGTCCCACCATACCCATCGTCTCTTGCATCCCTTCGTGCGAGTGGTAGAAAAATGTCCCTTCCTGGTGAACCGTTAACTCGTAAACGAACTGCTGCCCCGGTTTGATCGAGTCTTGCACCACGTAGGGAACACCATCCATGTCGTTCGGCAATTCCAACCCGTGCAAATGTAAAGTGGTCGGCTCGGGCAGTTTGTTATGAAGGACGATTCGAACTCGGTCGCCCTGATTGATGACAATGGTCGGTCCAGGCATGTCTCCGTTATAGCCGTAGGTGTCCATCCACAATCCAGGCAGGATCTCCCGGCGAACGGGTTCCGCTGTCAGATGAAACTCTTTGGCACCATCGACTTCTTCCCAGGGCAGCATCTTTAGGTCGGGAGTGAGAATTGGAACTTGTGGCAAATCGGCATTCCGCAGCCCCGGCACCGTTTTGCCGCGATCGGTTGGACTTCCGACCGGTCCACCCAAGCCAGGCCGCGTGCGGGGATACTCGCTCGCATCGCCGACGGCTGCACCATGCTGGTGCATCTCGTGGTCGGCTTTAGGCGGCTTGTCGATTTCGCCATCCGCTTCGTGTCCAGTGTGCTTTTCTTGCGCGTGTCCCAGTGCCGATCCCGCAACGAAAAATCCTGCTGCGGTCGCACCTTTGACGAGAAAATTTCGGCGATCTTCGGAATTGGGCATATTATTCTCCAGGCGGGATATCTCAGCTGGAATGTGACATTTTCGATTTCAGCTTTAGATCAGCACCAATACAATTCTAGCGCGGCTTAGGCGTGGCGTCGATGTGGCCGCTGCCGACCGCTGCCGGTGGTTCCGTCAGTCCTCCCGTCAGCAGCATTCCGCGAATCGCAATATCCGTTTCACGATACGTTTTGAGGCTATCGACAAATTCGGTCTCAAGCGTCATGTGCAAACGCTCCGCGGCTAACACCTCAACCCACGGTGCCCGCCGATCTTGGTAGCTTTTTCGCAATAGCTTCGATGCCTCGTCGGATTTCGGAAGCATCGTGGCCTGATACTCTTCAACACGCTGCCATGCGGAGACGTAGGTTCGGTATTGAGCCGCCAATCGCGTTTGCAGTTCCAGTTCCAGCCGCCGTGCATCGGCATGCGCTCGATTGAGGTCAGCCTGCGCCTGCTGAATCGTGCCTCGATTTTGGTCGAAAAATGGAATCGGCAGCCCGACATTGACTCCAGCCGTCGTACCTCCAGCTTCAAAATTCCGACCGACCCTGGCATCGACGAGAATATTGGGAATCGGCTGGACTCGTTCGCGCTCAAGTTGGATTTCATCGTGTCGAATCTTCTGGCAGGCAGCAACGAGTTCAGGACTGTTGCTGAGTAACTGCCCGAGAGCCGAGTCGTAATCCAACGGCTCTTGCGGGATTGCGAGGTTATCTTCCAACACTATCGGCGAAAGCTGAGGGACTCCCACCAAGGCGGCCAGCGTGCGCCATGCCTGTTGAGCGTCATTTTCGGCGTCCCTTAATTTCAACTGATCGCGTCGCAGCTCCACCTCAGCCTGTAATATGGCCGATGCCGATGTCTGGCCAAGGTTCAACATTTCTTGGTGAGTTTGGACATTGTCTTCGCGATTAGCCACAAACCGTTGGTGAATCTCGACGACACGCTGCGCGGCGAGTGTGCGATAGAATTGTGCTCGGACGTCATTGAGTACGCGTTGTTGTTGAGCCTGCGAGATGGTCGCCGCAATTTGCGCCCGCTGCGCCCACTTCGCGCGGCTTAGACGTAACTTGCCGCCGGTGACGATCTCTTGCGAGACATAGCCTCCTTGGGTTTCGCCCGCCGTGCCATTAACACCAATCTGTTCACTCGTGTATCCGACCACCGGATTGAATGGCAATCCCGCTTGATAGGCTGCTCCTTGCTCTCCCTGGAGCTGTGCGTTGGCTTGGGCGAGTGTGGGATTGTTGGCCATTGCCATCGCCTCCAGTTGCTCCAATGTCAGTGCAGCCTGTTCCTCGCTCTTATCGAGCAGTGGGATCGTCGGTTCGCCATTCACGTGAGGCGGCGGAACCTCCTCTCGATGGGCAACCAATTGGGTCTGCTCTGCGGAGGTCGACGCGGGTCGACTTACAGGCTTATGAGCAGACGTGGGCAAGTTCGTCGATTTCTCTGCTAGCGGAGCCGCTCTGGTGGTCGCACGCTGTGTCCGCAAAGTTGCGCGAGATGGTGCTGTCGCGCATCCGCTGATAGCGAACGCGGAAAGAATTACGGTCGTGACGAGCTTTCGATTCATGTTGATCTTCGACCATTCGCGTAACGCGAAGCGAAACATCAAAACGAAGGCTCGGACAAGAAATGGAGATGAAAAATCGGATTTAGACTTACGGTCGGCACGAGGGCGCATGGCGACTCCCATCCTTGGTGTCGTTGAACTTGATAACCAATGCGCTCCCAGGACAATAGATCGGATCGTAAAACAGCCGCTCTGGTGCATTTCCTGCGTTTAATGACTATTCGCTACAATCGGCATGGGTGAGGCCACAATTGTCAATGCGGCATCAACCTAATCCCGGCGGGATGCGAAAACCGCCGAATCTTGCAGTACTTTCGAAGAATAGCCGCGAACACCGAGCGCGAAATACAACCAATTGTTGGTTTCTGATTTCTCCGAACAGGAATTGCTTTGAACACAACTCCTGTTGAAATCAGTTTGTCCGTTCCTTTTAACTCAACTCTCCGACTTCCCCCATGATCCCGTTTAATGAAACCCAAATCGAGAATGGCGTTGATGCTTGGCTATTTTTGTAGAGCGGCTGGTAGAGGACGGCCAGATTGACCTTCTTGCAACTGATTCAAGATCGACCGTCGTTGATTCCCACCCGGTTGGTTCTGAAGAGCGGTGCCCAGTTCAGCCGGGTTCAGTCCTCCAGTCAGCAATAGCCCGTCAATTTCGGTGGAGACCTTCCGCAATTCCATCCAAGCATCGATATAGGCGACGTTTGTTTCAACATAAGTCTTCTGGGCGGTGAGGACTTGAAGATAACTGACTTCGCCGGATCGGTACGACGCAATCGCCAATTTTAGACTTTCTTCAGCATCGGGGAGTATCTCCGCCCGGAGTTCTTCAACCTGAGCGCGGGCGACGTGGTAGCGTCGGAAGCTTTCAGCAAGCAGATCTCTGAGAGCTAAGCGTGTTCGTTCGATCTCTGAAGTTGCTTCGCGTGTTTCCGCCGCCGCCCGATAGATGTTGCCTTGATTCCGATTGATCAAAGGAATTGGCATCGATACGAGTGTGCTGACGGTCGAGAATTGTTGAACTTGGTCGCGCTCGGCGACGATTTGGACATTCACGTTCGGGAGGGCATTTGCCTGCTCCAATCGGAATTGATTTTGAAAATGCTGTGCTCGGGCCTCGGCAGCCTTGATTAAGGGGCTGCCTGTTACCAGAGCCTCCCAGCTTGAGTCCCAATCGAGATTTGGGATCTCGCCAATGAGTTCGCCATCCATTGGAGCCCATGCCAGATCATAACAACCGACGACGTTCAGCAATTGCTTCCAAGCGGCATCCAACCGTGCTTGAGTCTCACGTTGCGAAAGGCCAACGGTCTTGAGTTGAATTCTCGCTTGGAGCACATCGGTTTTGGGAACTTGCTTCCCCGCGTACTGCTTTTCCGTGACTTCGAAGCCTCGTTGAGCAGTTCGCAAAAGCTTATCGGTCAGTCGTAAAGACTCCTGAGCACCCAGAACGTCGAGATAACGTAATTGCACGTCATTCATGACTCGTTTGGTCTGAGCCTGATAGTTCCAGTTGCCTCGCTCGACCTCCCATCCTTCTGCGCGACGCGCTTTCTCAATCTTCTTCCCGGTGACGATTTCTTGGCCAAAGAATGCACCCGTGGTACGAGTTGCTCCAGAGCGATCCCCGTCTGTTCGAATGTACCCAAGTTGGGGGTTTGGATAAAGTGTTGCTTGCCTCTGAACACCACGTGCCATGTCAACGGCGGCAGCCGCTTGGATCAGCGTTGGATTGTTCCGAAGTGCCAGATCTTGAAGCGATTCCAGCTTCCAAGTCGCCATAGAGTCAGCAGCCGGACGTGGCAGCGGATCGTCGTCCGCCAAAACTTGACTCCACGAGCCAGCGACCAAAACCATTGAAGTTGCAATTATCCATCCAAGGAAAGCGGATTCTTGGATTCGAAAAAGAGCCGAAAGGAAAGATTTCGACTCACGGTCGGCACGAGGGCGCATGGCGACTTCCATCCTTGGTGTCGTTAAATTGAAAACCACTGCGCTCCCGAGGATTCAAATCGAACCGTAAAGTGGCAGCTCTGCTGCATTTTCTGCCTTCATGGACTGCCCGCTACAATCGGAACGTTCCAGCGGAAGTAAACGAGAACGTGGTCTGACACGCACAAAAATGGCCGGACTTGGTGGGGCGCGGAAGAATAATTCAGAGCGATGGCGAAGAATTGCCCGCATTTCGCCGCAACAGCACGTATGCAACAAGAGAGCACAACATCACCGCGAAACTGGGGTTGTCCTATTTCGCGAGCAAACCTAAACTTTGTTTGGTTGCTGTTCTTGGGACTACTCGGCGAAAATCGTCAAATGCAACGACTGGTACTGACACCACTGCTCATCATCGCGATGCTCTTCGGGCAATCGGTTTGTTGCTGCACGCTCAGGCTATTCGTGATTGGTTCGACAATCGGAAGTCAATCGACAGAAAGTTCCTGCTGTTGCACCGAATCTGGGAACACTGACTTTAAATGTCCCCACCGGTCGAAGGATTCTGGTCACAAGTGTCCTTGCAAGAATGGCAAAACCATTTCGGCAAGGCTGAATAGCGATCAGTCGTTACCATCGACTCAAATGTCCGATTGGTGCCGTACTGCCTGTCAATGTGAATCATGCACAGAGCGTTTATCTGTAGCACTCGTGCCAACTCCTGATCACTTTGATTCTTCCGCCTTCCCGCATCTCGACCGCGCCGGGATTTTGCGCGCTGTGAACTCGATGCGCTGTTGATTTCTTTTACCCCGAGAAGTTCCTCTGCTGATACAGAGTGAAGCTTCCGGTGGTTCTCGTTTGAGATGGTCTCTGAACCTCAGTGGATCAGTACCTCCAATTGCTCAATCTTGATCGCTCGGAGTACGTACGCGGTCATCAACTTCTTGGAGAAATTCGATGTTGCGTTTACGAAAGGTGATCGCCTGCGCGGTCGTCAGTTTGGTCTTTGGGGCCGTGTTCATTGTGTCTGGATGCAACAATGTGTCCCCGCATACTGTTCCTGAGCAGTCATCAAAATCGAAGTCAACTGACACCCGCGCTGGGGCGGAATCCGGGAGGGAGGTAAAGTCCGGTCTTCCTTCTATTGGCCGTGATCAGAATAAAGCCGATTCGGTCGTTGAAGCGGAACATCCGCATAAGCCTGGATCACACGGCGGAATCATCATTCCCATTGGAACGGACAGCTATCATGCTGAGGCGGTAATCGAAAAAGGAGGGGATTTCCGCCTGATGACCCTGGGCAAGGATGAATCGCGGATTCAGGAAGTCGATGTCCAGACAATCAAAGCGTATGTGAAAGTCATCGGCCAGCCGGATGCGACTCCGGTCGAATTGTCCGCGATTCCTCAAGATGGTGATGCCTCTGGTAAAACATCACAATTCGTTGGGCAGTTGCCGGAGGATGCGAAAGGGAAGCCCCTCGAAGTCACGATCCCAAACATTCGCATCAATGGCGAACGGTTTCGTATTGGCTTCTCGACAGCTCCAACGCCTCATCAGGAAGACATGCCTGCTGGCCTTCCCGCTGCCGAAGAACACGCCCTGTATTTCATGCCGCACGGCAAGTATACCGACGCCGATATTGAAGCCAACGGCCGCATGACTGCCTCGCAGAAGTTCAAGGGTGTGCTGTCGTCACACAATATGAAGCCCAAACCCGGTGATCGGATTTGTCCGGTCACGCTCACCAAGGCGAATCCCAAATTCACATGGACAGTTGACGGAAAACCCTACGAGTTTTGTTGTCCGCCATGCGTCGATGAATTCGTGAAGATGGCAAAAGAGCAACCGGACGAAATCAAACTGCCCGATACTTACATCAAGTAACCCTCTTCATGCCGGCCATTTCACCGGCATGATTATTCATAGGAAATGAGTCATGCTTCGTTCTTGGAAACTTTTCATCGGATTGGTTTTTGTTGCAGGATTACTAGTCGGTTGCCAGACCAAGCCGCCTCCCGCTGGGAGCGTATCATCGGCTCACGATGGTCACGATACGGACGAAGGCGGTCATGATGACCTCAAGGAAAAGGTCGATGATGCTAAAGAAGCCAAAATTTCGGCGGAATTGAGCAAACTCAGCCCGGAAGATCGCCAGCTAGCGGAGTCACAGAAATTCTGCGCAGTCATGAACCACGAACGGCTGGGTGGCATGGGCGCGCCGCTAAAGCTCGACATCAAGGGGCAACCAGTCCTCGTCTGCTGTAAGGGATGTAAACAAAAGGCCCTCAAAAATCCAGACGAGACGCTGGAAAAAGTGGCTGCCATGAAAGCGAATCACGAGACCGTTCGTCCGTAGGACCTTGAAAAACTCGTTAAGTGCTGTGATCTCCTAGTGAGGGATTTCGGTTTTGTTCGCGCAGGTAGTGAGTGTCGAAAATCAAACTGTTGACGCAAGGAGGAAGTTATGAAGAGTTCTCTAATTCCGACCATTGTCGCATGGATAATGACATGTGTCGCAATCGTGAATGCGGCAGAGGCGGTGCTCGAAACATCCGTCACGATTGAGGGGATGCACTGCGCCGTCTGCGCAAAGAAAGTGACAAAAAAGTTGACGAGTGTTTCCAATGTGAAATCGGCTAGTGCGGACCCCGAGAAGGGGACGGCCGTTATCGTGCCCGCTGACGGCAAGGACGTTTCGCCCAAATCCCTGTGGGAAGCCGTTGAAAGCGCGGGTTACAAACCGACTGGCCTCAAGGGACCCGCGGGAACATTCACGTCAAAACCCAAGAAATAGTTCAGCATTGGGCCGACTCAGGGATGGAAACCTGCGCTCCCAAGTGCATTACTCCCCCTGAGTCGGCTCATTTTTCATTTAAGAAAGTACCATGAACATCAATCTCAACGGAAGAGTTATATGTTTGGTTTTCGGTTTGATCGCCGTCGCCAGCACCGGATTAGGCGGCGAGCCTATCATCGTTGCCTCTGGTCAGGCCGGACTGGCTCCCAAACAGCCTCAAGCCGCGGTAGGAACGAACGGTACCGTGCATCTTGTCTACGGCGTAGGGGACACGGTCTTTCATAGCAGATCCACGGATAAAGGGATCTCTTTTGATAAGCCGAAAGAAGCGTTTCAAGTTTCGAATCTGGCGATTGGTATGAGACGGGGACCTCGCATCGCTGTAACGGACAATGCTTTAGTTGTGAGTGTCATCGGAGGGCAACTGGGAAAGGGCCGCGACGGAGACCTACAGGCATGGCGTTCCGCTGACGACGGAATCACTTGGAATGGGCCAGTGAATGTCAATGACGCAGCCGCTTCCGCTCGTGAGGGACTGCATGGCATGGCGGCGGCAGCCGATGGTTCGATCTGGTGCGTCTGGCTCGACCTCCGCGAGAAGCGTTCAGAGGTCTTTGCTTCGAAGTCAGAGGATGGCGGGGCGACGTGGCAGGAGAATATCTGTGTCTATCGCTCTCCTGACGGGAATGTCTGTGAGTGTTGCCATCCCTCGATTGCGATTGGGGGGAAAGCTGTCCACGTAATGTTTCGAAACTCTCTATCTGGCAACCGCGACATGTATGTGGCCACGTCCAAGGACGGTGGTGGAACATTTGCCCCCGCCAAGAAAATCGGTCAAGGAGCATGGAAACTCGATGCGTGTCCGATGGATGGAGGCATGCTGGCTACGGACGAGAAAGGTATATTCACCACTGTCTGGAGACGAAATGGAGAAGTGTTTACAGTCGCCAGCAGCGGTGGCAAGGAGCAATCGCTTGGACGCGGTGAACAACCTTGGACTGCAACTTCAAAGAAGGGGACGGTGACTGTCTGGACTACGGGCCGCGACGGAGATCTGCTCACACGGACAACTGGAGCGAAACAAACGAAAAAGATTGACGGTGGAGCGCGAGATCCGATGGTGGCATCAGCCATCAATGGCGAAGGGCCAGTCATCGCCTGTTGGGAATCCAAACGCGATGGCCAATCGGTTGTTTTGGCTGTGCGTATCGAAACGGATAGGTCGAAGTCCCCTTAAACGCCATTCGAAGAGTCGATGTCTCCTAACCGACCGCAACCGGTTAGGATGGCGGAATGATCGTCGATACGGCTCATGATGCGACCGATCTCATCCCGCCGTGATTCGTGCGGACGGTCTCCGTTCGGCTGCTGACCGCCGCATTTCGCAAATCAAATTTATTGGAGGTGTCTTTCCATGTTTATGCGATGTTTCACACACACGATGGGTTGGGTGGTCGCGTTCTTTTTTGTTGCCGGTTGTGGCGGGACCAGCTCCACGCCAAACCAGCGAACTCATTCAACGGCGACTCCCGTTCACAGCGACCATTCTGATCTCAAGGACGGAGACCACCCGACTCATAAAGATGCCGTGCACAAGGAAGGCGACGCGAATCACGGGCACAGTCACGAGCGTGGCAAGATGTTGATTACCGATGCGGGATCAATTCACGCATTGTTGACCGCGCACCTCGCAGATGCAGGGAATGAACTCGACATCTTCCTGGAAACGCCGGATGCCAAGAATCCGCAACCGATGGCGATCGATGCCGAATCATTCCAGGCTCTGGCCACGGCTGGAGAAGGGGAGAGCCAGACGCTGATATTTGAACCCGCTCCGGCGGACGAGCGGCCCGTAAGTGAGACTGCGGGGAAGTGCTCACATTTTGTTGCCAAGGCTCCGTGGATGAAGCCCGAAGATGATCTGCTCATCGTCGCCAAGTTCTCCGTGGATGGGAAGGAAGTCGTTGGCCGCTGGAAGAATTTCAATCCCAAGAAGTATGCGCATCACATCGAATAGGTTCGGAGTTCGGTACAACGACATCGGCGTTCCGTCACTTATCCGACGGTCCGTGTTTTGAGGATCACACTCATGAAGCGACTGGCCTACTCGACGCTTCTCATCGTCTTTTTAACCTCCGTTTATGCTCACGAAGGGCATCAGCCGTTGCCGACGCGGGGCGTGCAAGTGGATCTTCCCAAGGGGCGCATCTCGCTCAGCCGGGCCGCTCGGGATCTGATCGATGTACAGACGGCCGAGGTCGAAAGCCGCCAGGGGTCGGAACGATTGCGAGCCTACGCGACGCTTGTCGCTCCGTGGACGAAATACGCCGTTGTCACATCGCGACTGCCGGGAAGAGTGCTCTCACTTCTCGTGCGGCCGGGCGAATTGGTGGAAGTTGGACAGGTTGTGGCGGAACTCGACAGTCTCGATCTCTACACACTGCGATTGGATTTTCAGAAGGCCAGGAATGACCTCGACCTCTCCGAGAAAATCCTCGAAGGCTTGGAACCGAGTGCCAAATCGGGGGCGGTCTCGGGACAGCGGCTGCTCGAAGCCCAACTGACTCATCAGCAGAACTTGAATACGTTGCGAGTCCTTCAATCCAAAGCCACCGCGCTTAACATCGTGGAAGACTTGCTGAAAGCCGATCAGGATCAACCCCTGCGAATGCCCGTGCAGAGTTCCGTGCGCGGCGTCGTAGTACATTCAGACTTGGCAGTCGGCAAGTTCGTTGAGCCGACCGAACACCTGATGGATGTTGTCGATCTCTCGACGGTGTGGGTGAGAATTGGTGTTCTTGAGCGGGACTGGCACCGCGTTTCGCTTGGCCAGTCGGTGCGATTGACCGTCAGTGGACTCCCCGGTCAGATGTTCGAGACCAAAATCGACAAACTCAGCTTGATGCTCGACCCACTCACGCATCAGAGCATCGCGTGGGCCGAGGTGCAAAACTCGGAGAACCCTCCCGTATTTCTACCAGGCATGAACGGTCAGGCCGAACTAAACTGGCTGAGCCACAAAGCCGTCCTGTCAGTCCCGTCGCAGGCGGTGCAGAGTGACGGGGCTGATCGCTATGTGCTCGTCGAAGAATCCGGCCTGAAAGAAGGTTCGGAATACCAGAAGGTCGCGGTTGTCGTGGGTCGACAGTCATCAGGGCACGTGGAGATTCTGGCGGGCAAGTTACTACCGGGTGACCATGTTGTCACGCGCGGGGGGCATCAGCTTTCGAGTCTATTCTTCTTAGGAGTGTTGCGCATTGGGCCGGAGACGGCGCGCTCGATCGGACTCAAGGTAGAACCGGTCTCGGAGCATGTCGTCGATCGCATTCAGAGCTTTGACGGCGCGCTCGATATCCCGGCGGATCGACGCACGATGGCGTCGTCACAACTCGGCGGCAAGTTGCAAAACATCCGGGTCGATCGCGGCCAGTCCGTCCGCGCGGGAGACGTTCTCGCCGAGATTGCCAGCCTCGAATTACGCGACATTCAACTGTCGTTACTGCGATCCCATCTCGATGGTGTGCTGTGGCACGAGACGCTTACCCGTCGTCGCGATGCTGGCGATGCCGTGCCGCGCCGGACAATTCTGGAAACTGAGGGCCAAGTGAAAACATTCGATACGCAGGTCGCGAGCCTGCGACAAAAGCTGCTCATGTTGGGAATCACGTCATCGCAAATCGACGAGGTGCTGAAGACAGGCCGCGTCATTGATGCTCTGCCCGTGCGTGCGTCGATCAATGGCACGATCGTTGGCTTCGATCGAATGCTCGGGCAGGTCGTGCGGGCCGACGAAGCGATGTTCGAGATCCACGACGTCACGCAAATCTTGGTAAAAGCCTTCGTCGGCGAACGCGATTCCGCGTTGGTGAAAGTGGGTCAGAAGGCTCGCATCCGGCTCGTGGCCTATCCCGATCTCGAAACCGAGGGAACTGTCACTCGAATCGGGCCGGTAGTGGGGGCCGACAGTCGCACGCAAGCAGCATGGATTGAATTCACGTCCCCGCCATCTGTGCCCTTG
>JANXOO010001499.1 GCA_025353525.1 Schlesneria sp.
CCACGGGACTGTCTTTAGTCACGTCCGAGAGTTTGACGGAGTCTCCTTTGAGCGACTTCAATTCAAAGTCGTCGGCCATTCCGCCGACTTTGGGCGGGATCTCTGCCGCATGAGCACTGAATGACAAGCACCAGACAGCAAGCGCACAGGCAATGATCGCCAGCGGGCGAATCCGTCGAAATGCACTTTTGATCGGCATGATATTGAGGTCCTTGTTTGGCCAGGAAGGTGATTTGTACGAAACCGCAATCGCGCTGATTCCGAATTCTTCATCTGAGATGCCGCGAACGGATTCAGGTTTCACTAAAAGTCAGGATTTCTGATCAATCATGTCAAGCGGTCGGCCCCGGAAGGCGGATTCCGGATTTATCGGAATTTCGCTGACACAATCGGACTGCAGGAATTCTCGCTTCCAAATGTACAGCAAGGCATCGCAAACACGATTGACGTTCTCCTCCGACCCGGTGTTTCGGTGGAGAGCCAACAACGCCAATAGTGGTTCCAGTCGGCAAAATCCCGACATATTCAAAATCCGCACGAGTTCACTTCGGAAACGGGAATTTGGCGAAAACCCGGTGCCTTGCTGCGATTGGCAGAATTCCGCCGTCTTCGCTGTATCGTGTGAACCTCTCCGCTAGAATCTGACTCATACTTTTTCGTATTCGCCTCCACAAGGCGAGTCGCTTCGTCCTTGATGCTCGGCTGGCAGGTTCAAGTTCATGGATTTTTTGTCTGAATTGCGATCGAGATTGAGGTCGGCGCTGACTTTGATGACGGATACGCCCGATGCCTATGTCGAGATGCTCAAGCCGTCTCAGGAAGTCAAATTCGGTGACTTTCAGGCAAATTGTGCCATGTCTTTGGCCAAACTTGCCAGGCGTCCGCCTCGCGATGTGGCGGCAGAATTGATCTCAAAGCTGGATGTGGCAGATATTTGTGACCCCCCTGAGATTGCCGGGCCGGGTTTCATCAATTTCCGACTGAAGACCGAACGGCTGGCGGACGAGACAGCTCGACTGACGCGAGACGAACGGCTTGGCGTGGCATTGGTCGCGACACCGCGTCAGTACATTGTCGACTTCTCGTCTCCGAATGTGGCCAAGCCGATGCATGTTGGCCACTTGCGAAGTACGGTCATCGGCAACGCGTTGTGTCGAGTCCTCAGGTTCCTCGGTCACCACGTCCTTTCGGACAACCACGTCGGAGACTGGGGGACCCAGTTCGGGATGATTATCTACGGATACAAGCATTTTCGCGACGATGCCGCGTACCGAAATAACGCCGTTCCCGAACTGGCACGGCTGTATCGACTGGTCAATCAACTGACTGACTACCACACTGTTGTGGCAGAGCTTCCACCATTACGGGCGCAGATCGCGGCCAAAGAGGCGGCTGTGGCGAGTGCCAGGCAAGCGGCTGACTTCAAGCCAACAGATAAAGATGCCGCCCGAGCGGCGAAGCGTGCCGAGCAGGAATTGAGCGAGCACATTGCCGGGATTGAGTCGGCACAAACGAAATGCGATCTGGTGGAGAGCAACCCGGGTCTAAAGTCGCTGGCGGATGCTCACCCCCGGATTGGCGAATTGTCGCGCCGCGAAACGGCGCTGCTGCATGCAGGAAATATCGAAAACAAACGATTGTGGGACGAATTCGTACCCAAGTGCATGCAGGCGCTGGAATCGATGTATCAACGATTCGGAATTGTTTTCGATATGTCGCTGGGCGAAAGTTGGTACAACCCGATGTTGCCGGGAATTGTCGAGGAATTAAAGCAAAAGGAGATGGCTCGAATCAGCGACGGTGCCACATGTGTATTCGTCGAAGGAAACCCGGCACCGTTTATCGTGCAAAAGGCTGACGGAGCATTCACGTACGCTACGACCGACCTTGCGACGATCCGTCATCGAGTGGAAACGTTGCACGCGGATGCCTGTCTTTACGTTGTCGATTCACGGCAGAGTGAACATTTTCAACTGTTGTTCGCTACGGCGAAGAATCTGGGTTACAGCCAAACCGAATTTCGTCATGTCAGTTTTGGTACGGTATTGGGCGAAGATCGCCGACCGATCAAAACACGTTCCGGCGATTCGATCGGCCTCGAAAGTTTGCTCGACGAAGCCATTCAGAATGCCAGGAAAATCGTTGACGAGAACAGTTCGCACCTTAGCGACGCTGATCGGTCGAATGTTTCGGTTCTGGTCGGTATGGGCGCGATTATCTACGTCGATCTGCATCACAATCGCGATAGTGACTACGTCTTCAGTTGGGACAAGATGCTGGCCACCAGTGGCGACACGGCGACGTACAATCAGTATGCCTACGCACGCGTTTGCGGAATCCTCAGAAAAGGGGGCATTGATGTCGCGGAATTAAGGCGGGCCGGTCATGCGATTCAGCTTGCCACGCCCGCAGAACGGGCGCTCGCACTGCAACTTAACCGGTTCTCGAACGCTGTTTCTGATGTGGCGATCGATTATCGTCCCAACCTTCTGACACAGTACCTGTTCGAAACGGCCAACTGTTTTGCGTCGTTCTTTAACGACTGTCCGGTCCTCAGTGCCGAGCCACCGGAACTGCGAGCAAGCCGGCTGCTGCTTTGCGACGCCACGGCACGGATTTTGAAATGTGGTCTGGATTTATTGGGGATCGGCGTCGTCCAGCAGATGTAGCGATCGCATCTGTGCCAAACCGGTGCCGCAAACATGACGGTGGCATCGTGAGAGGAATAAATGCTACTTACAGAAGGTAGCATCTATTCGCCTGTCTGTGATTCGCCGACTCGAACATTTTTCAAAGTGATGAATCAGGAAAACTGACGTTGGTCGCTCAGAGCAGGTACCTTTTCGTGCGAGACCGAAGTCGATATCTCATTTGGATGCTGCGGCTGATCGGGATGCTCGATCTTGTCGCCATTTTCGCGGTGTTGGCTCCGCGTACCTGGCTCGCACGTATCAATGACGGGTTAGGACTGGGCGAATTTCCGGTGGCGCCCATCGCCGGATATCTCGCGCGCTGCACATCGTTCTGGTACGTGTCATACGGACTGCTCTTGTGGTTTGTATCGTACGACATCGGGAAATACAGGGCCCTGATCACATGTCTGGCAGCCATGTTGATCGCGCAGGGGGCGATCATGATCGGGATCGATTTGGCAGTACGGATGCCAATCTGGTGGACGGTGACCGAGGGCCCATGCTGCGCAGGGTTTGGCATCGTTTTACTGGCGCTGCAACGCGGGTCGCGCGATGGCGAGCGTCAATGCTGACGCATCGGCACCGAAAGGTAACGCCGTGAAGCATTTTTCGCGAGAACACTGCGGGTGTGCGACTGCTTCGGAGTCCCCTGAAGAAGCAGTCTTGATTTTGAAAATGCATTCAGAAGAAGAGCCCTGCTTGCCCGTAGACGGTCAAGCAGTGGCACGAGCATAAAAAAATGCTTCACAGCGTTAGCCGAACGGCCAACAACACGTCGGCCCGGTGCGACGGTTCCGGACTCGGTCCTTCCTTGCGCCCGTGACTATTTTCGATAGTCGACGTATCAGGAAACCCGGTGTTTTGGAAAACATCGCGAAGTCGCAATGTCAGCAGGACATCAATACGCGATCGCTTTGTCTGCGGCGATCCGGGCTATTGGCGATCAGGCGGCAATCTTTGATTCGCAGCCGGTCGACGGTGCCATGTCTTTGGGTTCGTTCGCCTTGCTCTGAACGATGTCCAGCAATTGTCCGACATGTACGGCGTTGGCCAACTCTTCGTGCGACAGTCGAATCTTGAAGCGACGTTCGAGTTGCATGATCAGACTGACCATGTCGACCGAGTCCAGTCCGAGTTGTTCGGCAAGGTGTTGATCGTCAGTCAATGACTCGAGCGGTTCACCCGTTTCGGCTTCAAACAATTCCAGCAGCGTCTCACGAATCTGATCGCGTGTAACCAAAATATCCCCCAAATTCATCCATGACGGGTGGCTCCACCGTCTGAAAATTGCGACGTACACTGAGCCCCTTCGCACGACACACACTTGAACCCGCTTCGATCAATCAAGACCGCAACAGATATCCGGGGATCAAAACAGCTTTTCCCCTCCGCGACAAGAGCGGTTTTTTATAAAAAAATCTTCGATCAGGAAAAAAAACCAAAGAGAGGTCTAGTGGCAAATCGATAAGTCGCTAGACTTGATTCCCACACCGGAATTGTCGCTCGATTTTTCATGATGAGATCTTGAGCACTGTGGTCGCTTGAAGTTCCGGCAACCACATTCGGTTCGGGTCGATTGTTATTTCACACAGCGTTAATCGCAGCATTTGAACGGGGTTGACTCACGTTGAAACGCCAGAGACTGAAACAGGTCTCGACGTTTTCGCCGGAAGCAGCCAATCGACGATGTCTGGGGTTTCTCGCCGTGATTAGCAGATGACCGTAAAAAATGCTCCAGGGAGGGAGTCATGTGGAATTCGTATAGTCGTTGGTGTACCACAATCAGCTTCACGCTATTCCTTGCGGCGAATTCCGTGTCACGCAGCGACGAGAAACCAGTTCTGATCCAGACGGCTGCCAAAACGGAAACGGCTGCCAAATCCGGTTCCGCGCGCAAGTCGGTGGAAGTTCGCGATTTTGAAGTTCGTGTCGACAAGCGACTTGTCGGAACTCATCGCCTGACAACGACGACTGAAGGTGATACTCAGGAAGTCGCACTGCAGACCGATGTCAGAGTCAGTGTCGTCGTCTACACATACGTCTTCAAGTTTCGCGGGACTGAAGTATGGCGTGACAATCGGCTGCAGAGTTCCGACATTCAGTGCGAGGATGGCGGCAAGAAGCGGTCGATGACATTGAAAACGGGCGGGGAAGCACAGCAGATCACATTCGGCGGCAAGTCGATCCCGGCAGCATTGCCCGGTGTGATGACGACCGCGTATTGGCGATTGCCGCCAGCGGATGCGATCTCGAAGCCGATGGCGATCATCAACGTTGATACCGGCACGACGCACAGCGCGACCCTGGTCGAAGTCGGTGCCGCATCTGTCACGGCCGACGGCCGTGCAATCGACTGCCGTCACTTCAAAATCGACGGTCCGTCGCCTGCCGAAATATGGTTCGATGATCGGGACCGACTGGTTCGTCAAACATCGGTCGAACAGGGTCACGCGATGGAAATGCGGCTGAAACAGATCCGCGATTCGGAACATTGATTGTGAACGACAAAGGATTATTGTGACCGCCATTACCAACCTCAATCGCGAAAACGTGTCCCGAAGCGATGCTCTGGATTGTGCCGTCACGTCGTATGCCACAACGCGGATCACGTTTGACGATGCCAATTTACTCAGAAAACAATCGGACAATCTTCCAGGAGCCCTGGGAAACAGCATCCTCAGACACTGCGACGAACAGACACTGACTGCACTTGCTGCCGTGAAGGATACAATCGGCCGATTTGCAACGGCGGTTGATTCCTTCGAGGGCTGGGGCGTCGTCGTCTCGACGCGATATCTGGGGCGATCTGCGTTTGCTCAGGCGCTCAACAAATTCGCGACCGACGGGCCGTGGAATGTTTCGGTCCAGGTCGTTCCCAATCGGTCACTCCATTCTCCTGCCAGTATGATCGGTTTGGCACTCGGGTGTCACGGCCCGTGTGTTGGCGTCGGAGGTGGCCTTGACGGTGAAACGGATGCCTGGTTGACCGCGACCTCGCTGCTCGATCAACAGTCGTTACCCGGCATTTGGCTGATCTTTACCGGATGGGAACCGGACAAGCGAATCGATGTCGAAGGAACGCCGCTCACCGATACCAGTTGCACGGCGCTCGTATTAGCGCTCCAGCCGGCTTCGGCAGGGAAGGGGGCCGCCCGATTGCACATTGAATACGACCGTTCGGTCCCCGCCGAACTCGACATTCCCGCGCCAGAAACTGCCATGTCATTGTTCGAAGACTTTGTCGCCGCAGGAAGTAACGGTTCGGGAATGACGGCCATGCTGGGTGGCGGTTTGAAAGTTGAAATGAACTGGTCAATCCCGATGCCAACGATTATTCCCATTCAAAGGCATTCAGACTCCGCGCGGACGAAAGCCGCTTGAACTCGTACGTGGCCGGATCGCGGCATACCGTCGGTACTTTGAAATACTCGCCTCATGCGGAACACCGGTGAAGGAGACTCCTCGATGAAACAAAAACAATCAGTCAGCATCACGGGCGTCGGATTGACCTCGTCGCTCGGTCACAGCTACGACGAATTCGCATCGAATCTGCTATCGGGCGTCTCGGGGATTGAGCGCGTATCGGCGTTTGACATCACAGATCATCCCAGTCAGATTGCCAGCCTGATCGAAGAAATTCCGTGTCCTGCGGGCTTTGACGAAAGCGAATTTCGCTCACGACTGCGCATCGAGCAGTGCGGCATCTGGTGCGCCGAGACGGCATTAAGAGATGCGGGCTGGCAAGAGCGTCCGCAGGGATTGCGGATCGGTCTGGTACTCGGGCTGGGTGCCGAATGGATGCAGAGCTGGGAAATGGACTATCGTCGCGGTGGTCGTCGCGCGTTCGAACCGATCGAAGAACCGGCAGGACTCACAACGAAAGTTCATCGACTGTTGGGTTTGAGAGGTCCGCAATTGACGATTTCTGCGGCCTGTGCGAGCGGAAACTGGGCGCTGTCCCAGGGTCGCCGCTGGCTGGAACTGGGCTGGGTCGACATTTGTCTGGCAGGAGCTTGCGATATCGGAGTGACCCCGTTGTCGCTGGCCGGATTCGGAAATTTGCGAGCTCTTTCGAGAAAGAATCAGACGCCGCACGCGGCGCTGCGTCCGTTCGACAGGGACCGTGACGGGATGGTTCTCGGAGAAGGAGGAGCGATCTTCGTACTCGAACGAACCCCGTCGGCGATCGAACGTGGAGTTCGCCGCTACGCCGAAGTATCGGGATTCGGTGCAACCAGCGATGCCCATCATATGGTGATCCCGTGTCCGGAACCGAAACAGGGAATCGAAGCGATGAGGCTGGCCCTCGACGATGCCAGGATTGTCCCCGCAGACATCGACTATATCAACGCGCATGCGACGGGAACTCCGGTCGGTGATGTCTGTGAAGCGAAGATTCTGCAAGCTGTTCTCGGCGATTCGGTCAAACATGTTCCGATCAGTTCGACCAAAGCCCTCACCGGCCATTTATTGAGCGCGGCTGCGGCGATCGAAGCAGTGACTTGCCTTATTTCGCTGGAACGTCAGGTCGCACCTCCAACGATCAACCTGGAAGATCCCGATCCTGAATGTGCGTTTCTCAATCTCGTAAGGAACGAATCCCGATCGTTGCCGATTGATGTCACGGTTTCGAATTCGTTCGGTTTCGGTGGAAATAACACGTGTCTGGTCCTGAAGAAGGCGGCGTGACGCGAACAAAGTCACTCGCTCGGTGGCATCACCGTCGTCGGAGCAACGGCGAAAACGGAAATTCCGGTTGGTGAGAGTTTGCCAATCGTAATTGACTGGCTGGCATCTTCGGAAAAATGCCTTGCCGGCATCGAAAAATCTTCAAGATTTTCTTGTGTTCGGTCGGAACGCACGTCAATCTCGGAGTCATGCTCAAGATCTGCGATTCTCCGCTGCCTCAGTCGTTGCTCAGTTACGTCGCATTCCGCGTGGCGTTTCGCGAGACATTCGAGAGTTTGTCCCTGCACAAACGGTGTCTGAGCGAACAGGCGGTGCCGTTCGGCTACCTGTGCGAAGTTCCGTTTTTGCAGGAAGTGGCTCCCGCCGTACAGCTCGATCTGCTCGCTTCCGTCTGGCACAAGCACCTCAGCCGTGATGTTCATCGAGCCGATCTGGTCGACGAAAGCGTGGTCTACGCAGCGTGTGAGATGACTGCCCGATTTGTCGAACGCGATCCGTCCAATGTCGTTCGGCTACTCGCGAACGGGCCGCTTGATCTGACGGTCCCTCTGGATTCGTATCTTGCTCGCGAACTTCGACTGCTTTATCTCGAACTTCCCAACGATGGCGATTTTCTGATGATCAGCCAGTTTCTGGATCTTGATCCCGACGACTCGATCGATCAGAAACTGCAAATGGGGATCGATCCGGATCGCATCGGGCCGATGTTCGATGTTTTGGGTCGTTGGCACGCTTCACCACAATTAACGGGGAACCTTCGCGGGCTTTTGACCGAGGCCGAAGTGGCTCGAGTGGCGACAATTCTGCGGGTTACGTGCCTGACTTAATGCGTCCGCCCGGAAGGGAATTACTGGACGCTAAAAAAGGGGGGAAGGCACCCGCGAAAAAACGGGGACAGGCACCAGGAAGACCTGGAGCCAGTCCCCGTTTTTCCGCCGGTCGATTTTCCACTACGGGTCGCCTGATTCCAACGTTTTCTGGCTGAGGAACGTAGTCCACACCTGGGAACTCGGTTGACCGGCGAAATTGTGTCGGCATACCATACTGATCTGGAAATTCAATGATTTGACTGTATTTCTGATTCCGGAACGGTTCCCAGCCCGTCCGAATCTGTTTTTTTGGTATTTTCGATCCGGTTCGATTCCTTCAGGGGATGTACCGTTTTGATGACCGCCTGACACTTCCGTGAGCGACAACTGTGACTGAACCACTCGATAATCCACTCGATCCTGAGAATCCGTCCACTGAATTGCCGCCGACCACTCAGGATGTACCGGTTGCCAGCGATCTGCCTGCGACGCCTGAATCGGGCATCGTGTCTCCTCCGGTGGATGAGGGGTTACCGGAATGGGAACCCCTCACTCCGGAACTGGTCGAAGACGAAGCGATCCGGGGCGACTTTGTGTTGCGATGGGTCGTGGTCGGCCTGGCATTATTGCTGGGTGTTTCGCAGATTTCAGAGACCCGGACACTGATCCATCTGAAAAGCGGCCAGTATCTGACGAGTCACGGATTTCTGCCGGGTGCCACAGATGTTCTTTCGCATACGGCATCAGACCGCAAGTGGGTCAATCTCTCGTGGCTCTTCGACATCGCCGCAGCGACTGTCTGGTCCGTTGGCGGCGGGATTGGGCTGTCACTCGTACAAGGATTGATCGCGGCACTGGCATTCGGCCTTTTGGCTCATACGCTTCACTCCGGAATTCGGACATGGTGGGGTTCAATCTGCGCGGTTCTCGCCTTGTTGGCCAGCTATCCCCAGTTTACGGTGCAGCCGGAACTCGTCACGTTGCTCGGGACAAGTTTCGTGCTGTGGTTGCTGGTCAAGTCGGATGAACCGGGTGCTTCCGGTCGCCTGTGGACACTCGTTCCGGCGCTATGGTTGTGGGCTCAACTCGATCACCGAGCGTGGTTTGGATGGTTCCTGCTGCTGTTGTGGGCGGCAGGCGAGTCGATGTCGCGTACCGCCGCCGGATTGAGCGAAAAGAAACCTTGGGGAAAGGTTGTCCTGGCCTCGCTGGCCGTCGTGGCCGTGCATCCCTTCTTGTGGGAAACGTGGCTGGCGCCTGCCCGGTTGTACATGACCGACTACTATGCGATGCAAATTGCCTACAAGGCACCGTCAATCGTTGACCAGGGTGTCTATCCGATGTGGTTCTCGTTTATCTGGACGCCCGTCAGTCACCGGACGATTGCGGCACTCGTTCTTGCGGCAGCGACCGTCGTCACAATGCTGCTGAACCGGTCCCGAACTCGTGGATCGCACGTCTGGGCATTTCTGGGTTTCAATACACTCGCGGTTGTCGCATCGCACGAACTGGCTGTTGCCAGCCTTGTCAATTGCGTCCTGTGTACCATCAATGCGCAGGTCTGGTATCGCGAGCGATTCGGGCAGGTCTATTCGATTGACTGGCGTGAGCTGCTCTTTTCGCGTGGCGGTCGGGCGATCACCGTTTTCAGTTTCTTTGCGCTCGCCTGGTTGATCCTGAGCGGTCGGCTGGACGGCCCGGGCGGAAAGCGAACGGGAGTCGGTTTCGACACTCATTTGGCAAGCGCCATGAATGACTACCGACAACTCGGCGAAAAATCGCTGGACGATCATCCGTTCAATTTCTCGATGCGACAAGGCGACCTGATGATTTGGGGCGGGATGAAGCCATTTGTAGACAGCCGCGTCGGTCTGTATCTGGGACGAGGCGCCGCAAATCTGCTGAGTGTCCACGACAAGACTCGAAAAGCGTTGCAGCAACGCCGTGAAGGGGTCGACGGAACGGGCGAGCCGGACATCTGGAAAGCGACGTTTGAAAAGTACCGGCTGCAACAGGCGTGGCCACGATTGAATGGCCCGGTCCCGCCACCTGACTATCTGACGTTCTACGATTTGTTGTCGTCCCAGGACTTTACAATTAACGACATCAATGCTGCGACCGCCGTCTTTATCAGAACCGATACGAACGACGAAAAGAATACCGCGTATCTGAAAGAACATCCGTTCAATCTGGTTGATCGGGCATTTCGCGACAAGTCGGCGGGTACCGAGAATATGACGCGCGAATGGTCCAAACCGGCGACGGCGTACGACGAACTTTTTTCGTTGCGGCGGCCAATCGTTCCGGGGGGTATTCAGGCGGCACAACACTTTTTACAATTGGCGGCAGCGGGTGGAAACCTGCCACCATCGCAGCGTTGCGCGTGCGCACTTCTGGCCATCCGAAATGCAAATGAAGGTCTGCGCGACGAGCCGAATTGCGCCGAAGGGTATCGGATACTCGGACTGACCTATTCGGTTCTCGGACACATCGAGTCATTGATCCTGAAGCAGGGCGGTACCGGCGCACAGAACCCGATGCGGTACTACCAGGCCGTGACGGCATTCCAGCAGGCAATCGCACTGAAGCCGGGCGAGACAGGTGCGATCCGTGAGTTGATCCAGCAGTATGAAGTCACGGGACGCGTCGACGTTCAACTCGAACTTTGGCGAAAACTGCGAGCACTTCGTCCGTTTTCAAAGTCGATGTCCGTGCCGCAGCGTCAGGAGCGGGAAGCGATTCTTGATGCCATCGGTCGACTGGAAGAACCCGTCTCGAGAATCGACACCATGATCGAAAAACACATGAATGACGATGCAGATCGTTTTCAGGTGGCAGCGGGCGCCAATCAGGCGGGCGCGTTGCTCAAATCGATCAAAATTCTGGAAGAAGATGCCGTCTATCTTGAGAAGAACCCCGAAGCAAAACTTGCATTGGGACGATGGTTGATGGAAGTCGGACGGGGTCGCGATGCGGAATCGCTCTTTGAAGGACTCGAAGGATTCGCCAGAGATTCATCGTTGCCTGGTTGGCGAGATGCGGCGGCAATGTCGTCGTTAACAACGGCAAACTACATTCGAACGATTGAACTCTGGAGCGAACAATCAAAATCGTTCAACGGACAATTGCTGCCGCAGTATCTGCTCACACTACCGTTTGTGACCCTGAATCCGATGTGGATGGGCGCTGATGCCTATCCGACATCAAACATTGCGGCGTCGGCACAGGCCGTTCAAAATATCAGGATCGAAGGCGGAATGATCAATTACCAGATGGCACTCGCCCACATGGAAGCAGGCGCTGTTGACGCTGCCGCCGATTCGATTCGTCAGGCCCTTCAGTTGAATCCGCTGTCGCCATTTCGACCGACATTACGATTCTACCTGGAATGTTTGACCGACGAAAAAGTCGATCTGGCACCAACAGTGCCCGAAGCCGAAGACTTGGCAGATCTGACCGAGTCGGTGGTGGTGCTGCCCGACTCCAATCCCTAGACTTCACACGAAATCGCCTGCCAACGCACACAATGCAATCGGACGCATCGTGTGCGGACACCGTGCGAACTGACAAGTCACCAGCCATCGTATCGGGTCCGGTCGCCGAAGCTCGTGACACCCAAAGTGCCCGCTATGCATTCTGCCACGCTGATTGTCGAAAGCTATCTGTCGGGGTGCCGCGTCGACACGTTTCTCGCAAAGCATTTTCGAAGTTACACGCCTTGGCGAATGCACCGCATGGTTCGGGCCGGTCAGGTCAGCGTTGCCGGAGTCATTGCCACCCCGGATCGCCGCGTATTCACCGACGAGACCGTGGAAGTCCAGTTGCTCGAACCGCCCGACAATCTGATGCCCGCCGAAGAAATCTCGTTCGGAGTCGTGTTTGAAGATCGCTGGCTTTTGATCGTCAACAAACCGGCAGGGCTGATCGTCCATCCAACCGGACAAACCCCGTCGGGAACGCTGACGAATGCCGTTCAGTACTATCTGGACAGAAACGCCGCGTTTCCCGGCGAATCAAAACCAGGCATCGTCCATCGTCTCGACCGGGACACCAGCGGCGTTGTGGCATTAGCGAAAGACCATTTGTCGCACCGGCTGTTGTCGATGCAGTTCCAGCGCGAACGAATCTCGAAGTCATACATCGCACTGGTTGAGGGTGTCATAAAGGAAGATTCGGGCATGATCGATCTGCCGATCGGACGAGCCCGTGGCGGTGCGAGTGCCTTGATGACCTGTCAGGCCGACGCCCTCGACGCGCGCGCTTCGAAAACCGGCTATGAAGTCATCGAACGCTTTTCGCGACATTCACTGGTCAGAGCCAAGCCAAAAACCGGTCGATTGCACCAAATCCGTGTTCACCTCGCGACGATCGGTCATCCTGTAACGGGCGACGACTTCTACGGAATGCTTGGTGAACTGAAGCCGGACCGGGAACGACCGGCGCTTGGCGAACCGCAAGCAACACCGATCTCGCCCTACATCAATCGTCAGGCGCTGCACGCGGCGGAACTGTCGTTCGCTCATCCGATGACGCACGAATGGCATACGTTTTCAGCGGCGTTACCCGACGATATGGAAGCGGCTCTGGAAATGGTACGAACACTTTAAGGCCGGATTATTCAGGTAACCCGAAGCGTTAGCGAGGGAGTGCATCGTTTTCCACCTGGACACCAAAGTTCATTTTCGCACGGCGTTTCGGGTAATGTGGCATCAACAGCTTGTCAGGTAACCAGTTGCGACGAGTCGTATTCGAATAGTAAATAATCCGGGCAATGTCAGGAACCTCGTGAAGCTATTATACACCTTGATCGTCTGTTTCCACGGAATGCTGACTTCTGTTTTCGCAGACGTGACGCAGCCATCGTCGCGTTCGGTTCGCAATATCGAAGGGTGGCAGGTTCGCGTTGATAATCGATTGCTCGGAGAATCGCCTGATTCACCAACGGGGACCAGGGCACTCCGGTTCCTCGAAGCGAAACTCGTCGAGATCAAAGCTGTGATCCCGGCAGAGAGGTTGAAAGACCTGCAGGAAGTCACGATAGTTCTGGACCGAAATTGCGGTGAGCTGGAATCGATGCAGTACCATCCGGATGCCGGCTGGCTGAAGTCACATGGATATCCAGCGGATCTGGCGAAATGCGTACATATTCCCCGAGCGGCCGATTTGCCAACGCGGCGAAATATCAACGAGCAACCGTGGGTGATCTTGCACGAACTGGCGCACGCGTTTCACGACCAGAAACTCGATTTCGACGAACCCCGGATTGTTGCCGCGTACGAACAATTCAAATCAGGCGGTCATGGCGAATCGGTAATGCTCTACGACGGACGCCGCGTCAAGCATTATGCCTTGACGAATCAAATGGAATTTTTTGCCGAGATGACCGAATCCTTCTTTGGCATCAATGACTTCTATCCATTCGACAGGGCCGAATTGAAATCATCCGAGCCCGAGATATTCAAACTGCTCTCGGAAATCTGGATCGCTCCGACGCCCTGACCTGTATCAGCCACTCACCGCCACCACACACTGAAATCGATGCGACGCAATGCGACATCGAGCAGAAACAACAGGCATGCCGCCATGACAAGCGTTGGCCACAATGGAGTCGTGCGTTGCTCAGTGCGCGAGGAAACTCCCTTCTGACCTGGGCTTTTTTTATCAAACGCCGTTGGTGCCGTTGCGAAGATCTCTTCGGGCGACGGATTGAATCGGCCTCCCGTTGTTGTTGCCAGCGTTTGCAACAATTCGTTGTTCGTCGGATACAGACGCAGTTCATCCGGATATCCGACAATCAGACCTCGCGTCTGTTGATGCAACAGAGTTCCGCCCGCTGTCTTCTGACTCATACTGAGGTGATACGCACCCGATAGCGGAGTGTCAAATTCCGCCACGTAACGACCGGGGGCGGTCTGTTTCATTTCCAGTTTGAATTGTCCAAGTTGCGGATCGATCACCGTTACTTCGGTATCGGCCCGATTCAGGAATTTGCCCGCCGGATCGATCGCGTCGAGACTGACCGTTGCCCGGCGACGTTCACGTTTTACGTCGACAATGACTCCTTTGACATCGTTTTTGCGCATGGAATGGCGAACGACCTGAGCCCAGAATTTGCTGTATCCGGGCCATGTCAACCATTCGGCACCCCAGCGACTTTTTGCATCCGACGTGAACGCGACCGTTGTCCCCAGCCCATAACGCCACCAGGCGAGCAACGGATCGCCCGCTTCCGTTGCAAGCACGAATTCGCACGTCGCCTTCGGTCGAGTGACAACGTATCCCAACAGAAACGGAGCCGTTTCAAAATCGATGTCGGCCAACGTCGGTGTCGGACGGACAACCTGCGGAGCGAATGGCTGTTCGTTGATCGCCGACTTGCTGGCGGTCATCGTTTCCTTAGCAAAAATCTGCGGCAATGAACTGGGTTCCATCGCCTCAAAATAGCGACCTTGTCCGATTCTGGCGATTTCTTCCAGCAACTTGCCGTCGCAGCCTTCACCGACCGCCACTGTCGAACAGGTGATTCGTGACGAAGCCATGCTTTGAGCGATCCCTTCGAAATCGCCTGGTGACGAAATGCCGTCTGTCAGTACGATGATGTGCTTCAATTTTGCGGTCGCACCGACAAGGACGTTATAGGCTTCTTCCATCGCGGGATACATCACCGTTCCACCACCCGCTTCAATGCGACTGATGTCATCGATGATCCGCGCCTTGTTGCCGGCCGATTGCAGGTCGCTCACCCAATAGAAATTCCCTTCGAAGGCGATCACGCCAAGCTGGTCGCGAGGTCCAAGCAATTCTGCGGCACTCTTCGCGGCCTCTTTGGCCATTTCAATTTTCTCGCCCCCCATCGAGCCCGATTTGTCGATGACAAGGACCATGCCGAGCGACGGCTTTTCTTTTTCTTTCTCGAAGTCGGAACGGACGGGCAGAATTTCTTCAAGAACCGTTTTGTAATAGCCACCCAGGCCGAACGACTGGTCGCCCCCCAGCATCATGAACCCGCCACCCAGATCCTGGACATACGTCCGCGCCAATTCCATTTGCCGCTGCGACAGGCTGGTCGCCGGGACGTTCGAAACGACGAGCAATTCATAGTTCTGCAAATCCGCCAGCGATTCCGGCATTCCCTCGACAGGTCGAACATCGCATTCAATCTCTTCCTGCTGCAAGGCCCAGACCAGTTGTTGAGCCAGTTTCGGATCGCTTTCGATCAGCAGAATTCGCGGCTTGCCGGTCGTAAAAACGAGGCCCGACTC
>JANXOO010001535.1 GCA_025353525.1 Schlesneria sp.
TCGGCGACGCCAACGACGGTCGGATTCCCATCGTTGCACTCTCCGGAACCAACGGAAAAACGACAACGACTCGCCTGATCTCGCACATACTGCGTTGCACGGGAAAACGGGTCGGCATGACTTGTACCGACGGTGTTTACCTGAACGATCGACGGCTGGATACCGGCGATTGCAGCGGTCCCAAAAGTGCCCGTACGGTCCTCGCCAATCCCGCTGTCGAAGCGGCAGTGCTCGAAACGGCTCGCGGCGGAATCCTGCGAGAAGGACTTGGCTTCGATCTGTGTAACACAGCTGTCGTGACAAATATCGCTGATGGCGATCACCTGGGAATCAACGGGATCGATACCCCCGAGCAACTGGCTCGGGTGAAACGAGTCATTGTTGAAGCGGTCGCACCGTCCGGTTATGCCGTGCTCAATGCCGACGACCCTCTGACGAGTGCGATGGCCGAATACTGTCCGGGAAAAGTCCTGTTCTTCGCAAAATCACCGACAAACCCATTGATCGCCGCACATCGGGCGAAGGGGGGGAAGGTCGTTTATGTGCAGAATAATTGCATTATGGCGGCAGAAGGTTCGTGGGAAGCGCGAATCGCGTTGCTCGATTCAGTACCGCTGACGTTTGGAGGACTGATTGGTTTTCAGGTAGAAAACGCAATGGCCGCAGCGGCTGCCGCATGGACGCTCGGCGTTCCGTTCGAAATGATCCGGCACGCGCTAGAGAGTTTCATCAACGACACGCAAAGAGTTCCAGCCCGATTCAATGTGATTCAGTTTCGCGGCGCAACGATCGTCATCGATTATGGTCACAATGCAGCAGCCATCTCGGCCCTGTGCGATGCATTCGACAAGATGCCTCACGAACGGCGAGTGATCGTTTACACGGCGGCAGGCGATCGGCGAGACGAAGACATCATTCGCCAGGCCGAACTGATCGGGAACGCATTTGATGTGATGATCCTGTACGAGGACGCTTGCACGCGAGGCCGCAAGGATGGCGAAGTCTGTCGACTGATGAGGGAAGGTTTTGCGCTGGGGAAACGGTTGCAGAACGACAATATTATTGAAACGCGCGGGGAGATGACTGCCATCGAACTGACCCTGCGAAAGATGCAGTCTGGCGACCTTGTTCTGATTCAGGCTGATCAGGTCGAAGAGGCAATTTTGTTCGTCCAGCAGTTTTTGGCAAAATTGGCTGCTGAACAAATGGTGCTCAGTCGCTAGACTGGAGACGGTCGTGAACGATTCCTCTATCGGAGAGCCTTTTGGCCGTGGCGTTCCTGAAGGTCATCAAAGGAAGTTCTGCGGGACAGGTTCTCGCCCTCTCGGGCGAGAACGTGATCCTGGGTCGCCATCCGTCGTGTCAGATCGTCCTCGATAACGCCTCCGTCAGCCGCCAGCACGCACAGATTCTGGTTGAACACGGAATTTTTATCGTAGAAGACCTGCGTAGCCGCAACGGAACGCAGGTCAACAAACAATCGATTCGCGGTCGCACTGAACTGCGCGATGGCGACGAAATCCGCGTTTGCGACTATGCGTTCGTCTTCATGCAGAAGGCCACCGGGCCTTCAATACCCATCTCGGGCGGTTCCAGCGTCATATCGTTCGATGTCATTCGTGAAACAGTCTCGAATGGCGATGATGAATCCGAACCGGATTTGAAGTCTGCTGACCAGATCCTCGACAATTCGTCGGTCATCACCTCGATTTCTGCCGGATCAACCGGACACGGATTGAGACTGAATGTTCGGCCCGAGGCGAAGCTGCGAGCCATTCTCGAAATCAGCATGGCGTTGGGAAAGGTCGTTGTCCTCGAAGAAATGCTGCCAGTGATCCTGAAATCTCTGTTCAAAATTTTTCCCCAGGCCGATTCGAGTTTCGTGCTGCTGAAGGATAACAATTCAGAAAAGCTGCGCGTACGCGCCACGCATTCGCGGCATGCCGGAGACGAAAGCGTACCCGTCAGCATGACCGTCGTACGGCAGGCGCTGGAGACCGGTCAGGCGATTCTGAGTGCCGACGTATGCGGTGATCGGCGCTTTCAAAACAGCGAGAGCATCGCCGATATGCAGCTCCGGTCGCTGATGTGCGCACCGCTGAACGAGACGACCGGTCGCTCGCTGGGAGTGTTGCAACTAAGTACTCTTGATGTCTCGCAGCCCTTCAATTCCGATGATCTTGATCTTTTGGTCAGCGTTGCGGCACAGGCCGGTCTTGCAGTCGAAAATGCAGCGATGCACGAATCGCTGCTCAAACAGCGAGACTTCGATCGAGACATGGAAATCGCCGCACAGGTCCAGCTCAGCTTTTTGCCGAGTTCCCCGCCATTACTCGAGGGTTACGAATTCGCCGACTATTACTCGGCCGCACATGCCATCGGCGGCGACTACTTCGACTTCGTGGGCATGCCCGACGGACGAATCGCGATGATTATTGGCGATGTCGCCGGGAAAGGCATTCCCGCAGCGCTGCTGATGGCGCGTTTGCACGCATCCATGCGATATCACCTGTTCAGCGCCCAGACGGCTGATCGGGCATTGAACAGCCTTAATTTTGAAATGGCCGACAGCGGCCTGGGGTACCGGTTCATCACGCTGTCGATTGCGATTCTTGACCCGGTCCGCCATGAAATTCAACTGGCGAGTGCCGGACACTTGCCCCCCATCGTCCGCCGCCATGGCAAGCATGCCGAATTCATCGGGCACAAAGAGTCGGGGATGCCGCTTGGAGTGATGTCCGATCAGGTCTACGAGTGCCTCGCCATCCCGCTCAATCCGAACGATGCCATCGTATTTTACACCGACGGAATCACCGAGGCGATGAATCCGCTCAATGAACTGTTCGCCAAAGAACGGGCTCGAACCGCTATTGAAAATGGTCCCGAGTCAGTGGCACAATTAATTCCGGCACTCGTCGACGCCGTCAGGCTGTTCTGTGATGGATCGCCTCAACGCGACGATGTGTGCATTACGGCGCTCAGGCGTTGCGAATGAGATGACGAGGACGGTCAATGAAGTCACTCGCGGTTTTCAGGTCTTCAGTGATCGCAGTTCTGTGCGGTGGCATGGTCGTGCTGCTGGCAGCCTTTGTCAGTCAATCGATTCTTCGAGGCGCTGACAAGCAAAAGCGATCGGATTCTTTGGCCTCGCACTCGTTGCCGAAAAACGTCCGTGTTCACGACCTGGACGGTCGGCAGTTATCGTTGGCAGGAAGCGCCGAATGCAAAGGGGCCGCGCTTGTATTCCTGTCGACCGAATGTCCGATGTGCAATGAAGCGATTCCGGGTTTGAATCGACTGGCGGTCTCGTACGCGAAAAAAGAGATTGAATTTTACGGAGTCATTTCGGATCGCGCCGTGACGCGCCAGCAGGCTCGGGAACACAGCGAAAAATACGGATTCAAATTCCCGTTGATTCTGGACAGTGTTAACGCACTTCAGAAAATGACGGGCGCCACGCATACGCCTCAGGCGTTTGTCTTCGATCGGTCAGGAAAAGAGCTCTATCGCGGTGCGATCAACGATTCATCCGAACGACCGGGAAAAAAGACGACGGCGAAAAAGGAGTATCTGGCCGACGCGTTACGATCCTGCGCAGGTGGTCACAAGGTCGCCGTCCCCCGCACGCAAGCCGTCGGTTGTTTGCTGGAAGAACCTGGTAGCGGTGCCACCCAGGGTGAGGTCACATTCAATCGCGAGATCGCTCCGATCATTTTTTCGAATTGTGTTGCCTGCCATCGCGATGACGAAGTGGCTCCGTTCCCGTTGACAAACTACGAGCAGGTTTCAAAGCGAGCCCGACAGATCGCAGAAGTGGTCGAATCAAAAATCATGCCTCCCTGGAAACCTGCACCTGACTATGGTCATTTTTCCGGTGAGCGGCGGTTGACTGAGGCTCAGATTACGTTGCTGCGCAGTTGGGCCGATGCAGATGCCCCGGAAGGAATTCCGGAAGATTTGCCACCGCTGCCGAAACTCCCCAAAGGATGGCAGTTGGGCAAGCCCAATATGATCGTTCGAATGCCACGCCGGTTCGCATTACCTGCCGACGGCCCCGATCTCTACAAACATTTTGTGATACCGTTAGGGTTGAACACAGATCGGCTGATCAAGGCGATCGAGGTTCATCCGGGGAACCCGAAAATCGTGCATCACGCCCATATGTATCTCGATAACACCGGGCAAGCGCGATTGCTGGACCAGGCTGATCCGACCGAGGGTTACACACGATTCGGCGGTCACGGACTGTCTTCAGCAGCGTACCTCGGCGGCTGGAACCCCGGTGCAACTCCGCACTTTTTCCCTCGCGGATCGGGTCGACTGATGCCTCGAGGGGGCGATGTCGTGTTTCAGATTCATTATCATCCGTCGGGAAAACCGGAGTTCGATCAGACCGAAATCGGGATCTATTTTGCTGCGCCTGACGCTCAGCAACTGATCACTGATCTTGTCGTCGGCAATGTCGATCTGGCAATTCCTGCGGACGCAAGCGACGTACGTTTCACAGCCGAATATACGGCTCCGTGCAATCTGTTACTGATGGAGATTCGTCCGCACATGCACCTGCTGGGAAAAAGCTATCACGTGCGTGGCCTGCTGCCCGACGGAGGCGAAGTCCCGCTGATCAGGATCGACGACTGGAATTTCAACTGGCAGGATTCGTACGTATTCGATCCGTTGATTCGACTTCCGGCCGGTTCAAGAATTCAGATTCAGGTCGCATACGACAACTCGTCGACGAATCCCGCCAATCCGAATTCACCTCCCAAAACGGTCTATTTCGGCGAGGAATCGACAGATGAAATGTCGAATTGTGCGCTGCGCGTGACGACCGACAACTATAGCGATTTGCAGATGGTGATTTCCGACAATGCCAGGTACTGGTCTGACGAGATGCAAAAGTACTTCGATCGAAACATGACGCCCGACAAGAAAGCCCGTGCAATTAACGGGAAATAACGACTCACGCGACCAGAGCAACTCGGGCGTCAATTGCCCCCGCAGTTTTTCGTTGAAGTTCAGGCTTGAGCCTGTCTTCACTTCTGCGGCTGGGTCCCTTTCATCAAAGCCGAACGACCAACCGCCCGCCACCCTCTTCCTACTGTTTTCTGATCGAATTTTTCAATAGCGATCCGACGATCCGGTTGAATTGGTCATGGACAAATTCAGGCGCGAATTCCCTGATCTTCGAACCTGCGGACATCAGTTGCGATACGACTTGCGAAGCTCGCTCGCGATCATAGTCGTGGTGCAACGAGCGGACGAGCGAACAGGCGCGGGCTTCGTCCAGTAACAGCGATATCGTCGGCAACAAGTATTCCTCGATCCCGAAGACGCGCCCATGTTCGCGATCCGAGCAGACGGGAACGATCGAATCGAGACGTTTTCCAAACGTCGTGCGGACGAATTCGAGCGCCGCGCGAATATTTGTTTCTTTGGGGCGGCGAGGCGATTCCCACGAATAAGGAGGCGACCATTCCATAACAGGACTAAGGCCGTCGATCTTTGAAACGACCCCGACGATTGGTGGTGGTTTGAGCCGATTTTGATCGCGAAACCATTTGGCCAATTCGTCAAGCGTCGAAATGTCAGCCTGCTTGGCGGGAGACCGGGCATCCAGAACGATTAGCACGAGGTCTGCGTTCCGTACGGCCTCTCGTGTTTCAATCATCTGTTCGTGTGTAGCACCGGAATCGCTATATCCAGGTGTGTCGAGCAAGACCAGCCGATCCGAATGATCTTCGAGTTGCAATTCGTAACGCTGCACAGAATGTGTTAACGGCAGCACATCGACGGCTGTTCGTTGTTCGCCGAGCAGACAGTTGATCAGGCTCGATTTTCCTGCTTTCACCTGACCAATCACCGCGATCGTCACAGAAACGGGTTCACGCTCCGGTTCAGTCCGACCCCCCGTCGAGACGGGTGCCGCATCGAGCTTTCCCATCGCCGCCCGGTATCGGGCAGAGCCACCTTTCAGCCGACCGCTGTTCAATTCGATCAGATAGAATCCAAGCTGCCGGACGAAGATGACATAGAACGAACCGAGTGCGTTCGTTTGCAACTGGTTGGCAACCGGATTGACGAACGCTCTCGAAATTGCGTATCGGGCGAGATTTGTGGGATCGGTGACAGTTGAAATCAGCCATCCGATATTGGTTGCCGTTCGCCACCACGCCGGTGCGTGCGCTAATGTACGCCACTGCGCCACTGTGATCAAATGGCTGCCAGGAACATTTTGCCGTAACAAAACTTCCAGATCTTCCGTTGCCAATTCGACCGCCGTGAGGATTTCTACAACCGAGACGGAACCCAGCGGATCGGCGGAGTTGGGGTGATAGTGCCTGGCGAATTCGGTCGAGAGTTCGATCGTTCGGTCGAGATAAAATCGGGGATTGGTCAACTGTTCTGCTGAGAATTCGGAGACCCGTTTTTGTTCAACTTCGATCAGCGACGCGGCCGCATGATCCTGGGGCGTCCAGTGAATTTTCGAGCCGATTTCGAGTATTGGCAATTCGATCGGCTTCGAAAACCTGATGGCCAGCCACGCAGCCGTCCAGCAAACCGGGATCGACCACTTCAACCACGTCCAGTGTCCCGATGTCCAAAGCACCCAGCCACCAACCCCTGTCATCAGCGTCACCGGCAATAGCACCAGAATGGCAACTGTAATTAACAACCAGCGTGACATATCGTTTCACTCGTTTTCATATGTGCCGGGTCAACGGAACGTCCTGGCTCTACGGACGAAACGTTTCGCGGACGAAGGAGGATCACTCTCATGCCTCGAATCGGAAACCGCCTGTCACCAGGGGCGAAGATAGAATCGTGAGACATACCGGCCTTGGTGTCGATATTTATGGACAAACAGTTCGACGACCCTGTCGAGTTTATCCTGGCGAAGTGATGATATGCCACTTCGCCCGATTCCGGCATCAAGATCGGGTTCAGCAGCGAGTCGATTCCGAACGTCGATCGTCGCCAAACCAGGTCTCAAGCGAAGAGTTCCCCGCAGTGACCGAGTCGACGGTCAAAGTCGCTTGAGTTGTCTCGGCGTAGCGCCCGGGTTGATCGTTTC
>JANXOO010001551.1 GCA_025353525.1 Schlesneria sp.
TTCTTGCTTGTCTTCTCTGTGCCTCTGTGCCTCTGTGGTTCACTTCCTCTTTCGACGATTCGCCTTGAAGAAATCCACTGGCATATCAGCAACTTGCGACAATTGTTCATATGCCGATCTTTAGTGATTAAAACGAAACTCTGCGCAGGTCACCAGTGACCAGATCAGTTCCCTGATGGCGTTGGCTCGTTCATTCGGTCTCGATGCAAGGTATTGTTCGACTTCGACGATTTCCGCGTCTGTGGGACGACGCGTCAGCGTCGAAAGATATAACTCTTCACCGAATGCCCTAACCTCGGTGAGGGGGGCCAGACGCTGCGCAAGCAATCCCCCAGCCGACCAGCCAACGACCGTTCCGCCGTTGGCGACGAATAGTGCCTGATCGGGGGTCGCGAAAAAGTCGTCCTGAGGTTGTCCAGCGGATGCGGCGTATACGTTAATGAACGGAGCGATGTTACCTCGCATCGCTTCGTACAACTGTTGTTCGACCCTAAATTCACGAGTCCTCGCCAGTGTGACCTGGTTGGCAACGCTGGCTTTTGTCAACGTTTTTTCGATTTCGGCGTCTGCGGCGGGACGCTGTGTTTCGAGGACACCTGTGGCTTGTAGCACCGCCCAGCCCATCTGTTCCGGCGTCAGTTGCTTTAACGGTCGGACGCCCGACCTCACTGTCCACTCATCAACCAGTTGCTCTCGTCCCGAGGCAATCGCGAGTTCAGCCGTGCGAACGGCTTCCAAAGACTGGTTCATACTGTTTGTGGCGGCTGCAACGGCTTGCCGAATCGTCTCGTCCGTTTGTTGCAGTTCCGAGGCTACCACGGCAACCGCCAGTTCTGATTTCCTTGTGGCTGTTTCAGCGACCCGTTCGGCGTTGTTGGCCAACGCTGACTGAAATGCACCGTGAACACGATCTGAATCGAGCCGTTTCTTCCGGATCGCCGAGGCGAGGGCGTCGGCCTTGTGTCTGGTCCAGATCGCAATCAGATTTGCCTTGGCCGCATCGACCGGCTTTCTCGCTTCAACGTATGCCACATAGGTCGCGTCCGCAGGAGAATAGATCTCATCAAGCTTTGCCTTGAGCGGAGGAATCGCCGCCGTCTGATCGGCCAATGTTTTTTGGACCGCCGCCAGTTCCGTCGCCAATTGCGTCTGTTTTGCGGTCAGAGTGGCGACCGCCGTCGCCACATCCTTGTCGTTTGGCAACAGCTTCGCCGCCTCTGCTGACTTGGCGGTCGCCTCAATGATCGCCTGGACGGCAGCCTGACGGGTGATCACATCGCGCCGGGATGTCGCGACGGCGGCCAGGGCATCGTCAACGGGCTTTTTCGTCGTTGTCACAACCGCCTCGGCGGCTCGCCACGCTGCTTCAGCCGTTGCTAAAGCGGCCCTTGCCGTTTTGAATTCGGTCTGTGCACTGTCCACCAGTTTGCGTGATTCGTCGGCAATATTTTTGAGAGTTTCGTATTCGTCATTCACGACTGAAATCTGTTCTGCAGCCATTGCAAGCTGGCCTGAAAACCCTGTCGGAGGATCGATGGAGCGTTGGTAGGCTCTGGTCAGTGCCAGTTCGCGAATCAACCATCGCATATCGTATTTCATCGCCACGAACTCCTTCGCCAGAAGTTCGAGTACGTCGGGGTGTGCGGGCGGATTCAGCGGATGATGCAGATCGACGGGATGGACCAGGCCTCGACCCATCAAATGAGCCCACAAGCGGTTCGCGATATTGACGTTGAATTGACGATTGCGTCCGTTTGTTGCCAGTTCAGCCAATCGGACGCGGCGACTGTATTTCGCGACCGGCCGAACTCCGGGCACCAGCCATTCCACGTAGTCTTCGCCCTGGCGGAATCGGGGTTCGTCAATTTCATTCTCGCCAGGCAACTGAGGTCGAATAAGCCCTGCATCCTGGGTGAAGACTGATTTGTAGGTCGCGTCTCCGTCGGCTTTCTCGCCAAGGAACGATTTTTTCGCCAGGTCATCGGTGAAGATGACCGTTCGATTGACGAATGCAAACAGTCCAAAGTAATCGGTTTGAAGGTAGTGGTCGACGAGCGGATGATCGTGACACTGGGAGCATTGCAAATCCATCCCGAAGAAAATGCGACCGACATCGCGCGCCATGACATGCGGTTCCGCATCACGGTCGAGGAAAAACTTTGCTGCAGGACGAAGGG
>JANXOO010000005.1 GCA_025353525.1 Schlesneria sp.
CGCACCTGGTCGTCGAGCGTCTGAAAAGCCAGCCGGTGATATGCTTCGCCCAGGGCACTGGACAGTGAAATCGATGGTCCGTCGACGGCCATCCGTACCAGGAAGAGTTCGATGGATTCCGGATAGCGGCGACTGAGCATGTGCTCGTAGCCTGCGAACGGAATGCGTCCACTTTCGCGCCCGACCAGCGTGGCAGGCAGGTGATAACGATGGATTGCGTACAGAAAGAAGAGCGTGCGGACGCGATCATAGAGGTTATCGCACCGACGCCGGAAACCATCGAGTTCCTGGCATTCGATCAATAGTTGATCGGCGGACATCCCGCGACAATCCGCGTCCATCGATCGATTGCGGACGGCCGGATCAGCGGACGTAATGATTGAAAGAAGTTTGGTCATTTCCCTGACTTTACCTCGCCGCCAGAAGGTTGACGAGTTCCGTCAGGATCAGGTCACGGTCGTCGCCCGAGAGCGAGATTGCCAACTGAGCCAGCAGCAGGCCGTATTTGTCACTGATGTCGTATCTCGCCCCGTCGATTTCGAGTGCCAGGTATCGTTCGGTTTGAGCCAGTCGATTCAGCGAGCGGCTGAGGTCGATATTCTGCCCCGGTTCGGCTGCGTCGAGTGCTGACTTCAACAGTGTCAGAACTGTCGGAGTCAGTACGTGCATCCCGAACAGACACAGGTAGTATCCGGCACGTTGTCCGGCCACGATCAACCGTTGTTCGGCAACAGTAGGGGTCGGTTTTTCGATGACGGTACTCACTTCATACAGCGTATCGGATTGTGGCAGAGGCGTTCCCCCTACGGTTCCAAAGAAAATGACCTGATTTTCGCGAGTCGGCTGGATGGCTGAAACCGGGCATTCGTAACGCGACGCGGCGTCGATCAACTGTTGTGCGCACAGGCGGTCGCTTCGGCTGAGATACATGTGATCGGATACGAGGTGCAGAAACGATTCGTTGCCGAGAAAACTTTCGGCTCGCAAAATGGCATCACCATATCCTCGCGGGTTTGTCTGTTCAAAGAAAACCAGTCGAGACGCATGCGGTCCCGCTGCGGCCAGATAGGGAGCATGCTGTCCTGGCCGAATAACGATCGCGATTTCGTCGATACCTGAATCGAAAATTTCGTCAAGCATCAGTCGAAGTGCCGTTCGGACTTCACCTCGCCGATCGACCAGTGTCTGCAACGGGAGTCGGGCGTGGTTGTCCCCCGCCGCAGTAATTAACGCTTTACGAATCTTCATAGAAACAAATCTCGCGCTGACGTTGGCCCGTTCGATGGACGCGGGCGGACGGGGAACCAGGAACAATCACAGACTAACACAGTTTTCCGATATCAATCCAGAGACACTCGAATGCCTTGAGGATTCGTGCGTGTCCGGGAACCAGCCGCATGACCCAAGGTGTTCCCGATCGACAGCGCCCCCATTCGACGAGGCGAGCCGAGCGGCGTTAGCCCTCGGACAGAATTGCCGAAGAGTCCGAGGGCTAACACCGCTCGGCTCGCCTGGATACTGAATCTTCACCGCATTAACCACAACAAATGGGGCCTGGCAGCGACAGGCGAACGTGCGACAATTGTTCATGCGCCGATCCTGAGACACATGAAAAACAATTCTGAAATTGTGGTTCCGACCAGCCCATTCGTCTTTCCTGTTGACTTGACCTGCGACGATCCGCGACAATCCATCAAGCCTGCCTGATACATCCCGCCTCCGCTGGTGCTGCATGAATTCGTCCAAATCGCCCCTTCTGCAACCGCAGACCATTTCAATGATCGCTCGACGAACATTGTTGAAGGCCAGCATGCTCGGTTCGGCAGGATTTTCGATCGGCCAGGCACTTCGTGCGAACGACGTGAAAGCCGCCGGTGAGATTGCAGGTGTCAACGGGTTTGGACGGGCGAAACGATGTTTGTTGCTGTTTATGTGGGGTGGCCCCAGTCAGCTCGACACATTTGATCCCAAACCCAAAGCACCCGAGACGATTCGCGGGCCGTTCAATCCAATTGCGACCAACGTCCCCGGAATTGAGTTCTCAGAGAATTTCCGGTTGTTGGCTCAGCGAGCTGACAAGCTGACAGTGCTGCGATCATTGCATCATGACGATCCCGCGCATTTGTCGAGTGGACATACGATATTGACTGGACAACTTCCTCCGGTGAACAAAAGCGACGCGAGTCCGCCGAGCGATCGTGATACGCCTCACATTGGAAGTGTGATGTCAAAATTGAGGCCCTCGGTCGGCCCATTGCCTTCGTTCGTGACGACACCGTGGCTCGCCTTTCATCCGGCGGCACCTGGCGGACAAGCTCCGGGACAGCATGGTGGTTGGCTGGGACACGGATACGATCCGTTGCTGGCGGCGGGCGACCCTAACGCGCCGGGCTGGCAAATTCCTTCACTCTCACTGATCGATGGTCAGCCCCCGGAACGATTGCTTCGACGGCAGCATTTGCTCGATTCGATCGACGCACAGCGGCGAGTCGCCGATCGTTCTGCGATGTCACATCGGCTCGGATCACTTCAGAACCAGGCGTTCGGTTTATTGACATCATCGTCTGTTCGTCAGGCCTTTGACCTCGAACTGGAATCGGCAGAAACGCGCGATCGATATGGCAGAAATACTCACGGACAATGCGTATTACTCGCCCGACGGTTGCTTGATCGCGGCGTCCCGTTTGTTTCGGTGAACTGGCATAACGACGGTCAGAATTTTTGGGACACGCACGGCAACAATTTCAATCGGTTGAAGAACGACCTGATTCCGCCCGCCGATCGCGCCCTCAGTGCCGTGCTCGACGACCTCAGTCAATCGGGTCAGCTTGACGATACACTTGTCGTCTGGGTCGGCGAATTCGGTCGGAAACCTGTGATCAACAACAACTCCGGTCGCGATCATCATCCCTTTTGTTACAACGGCCTGATCGCAGGTGGTGGCATTGCCGGAGGTCGCGTCTATGGTGCGAGTGATTCGCAAGGTTTTTATCCGAGCGAGAATCCGATCACTCCGCACGACCTTGTCGCGACAATGTATCACGCGATGGGAATTTCCTCCGATACGGTACTCTACGACGCGGTGAACCGCCCTCATCGCCTTCTCGCCGGACAGCCGATCCACGAATTGTTTGCCTGACCGGTTATTCAGCTGATGACAGGTTATTCAGCTGATGACAGGGTCACCGGCAATTGAACAGGATTCTGGCCAATTCATCCCAGCGTCTGTAGTCCGCGACGATGATATCTGCGCCTGCCTGAATCAATCGGGTTCGCTTCCAGCCTTCAACCTCGCCGCTACGATGGACTTCGTCCGATGCACAACCAATCGCAATTCCGCCCAACTCTTTCGTATTCTCGATTTCAGTGAAGCCATCGCCGATTCCGAGTAACTCGGCACCGTCGGCTCCTGCTGCCTCCAGTGTCCGTTTCATTACGTCGAGTTTCGAGAATTCTCGCGATGCATTGCCGGGTCCGAATATCCGTCCTTCAAAAAAATGGTCGATTCCCAATTGCTCGGCTTCGTGCCGGACATGGATCTCGGGCGTGCCGCTGGCCAACGTCAGTTGCACTCCACGCGACTGCAAGTCGGCCAACATCTCCCGAGCGCCTGGTACGAGCATCTCATCGGTGGCGATGTCACCCGTCGCGATGGCAACGATCCGCTGATTTGACCTGGCGTTCAATATGTCCAGAAACTGCCGGGTATAGAACTCGGCCGATTCCGGATGACCACCGCGTTGTGTGGCGACATTAACGAAGTAGTCCATCTGATAAATCGTCGGTCGCCCGTTCAGATTCAGAACGAAATCGCTGATGAACGCGACCAGTTCGCCGAACGGTTCGTGGGTACCGGGCAGTGGCCGAAGGACTTCGAGCATCATATCAACCATGATCTCGACCCATCCCGCTCGCAACAGACTCAGCGTCCCGTCGAAATCGATGACCGCAACACGGGGCGGCCGATTCGATGTGAGGGGGCGAATCATTTCAGGCATCAGGCATCAACTCCACCTGGTTCGTTTTCGTATTCAAAGACTCTGCCAAAAGTTGGCTGGTCCGCGAACGAAAAGCAAGGAACGGCTCATCGCAGGGTGTTCGCGACCTGCAAAAACGGACTTTGTCCAGCATCAGCCCCGTTTGCTCCATAGCAAGGCATTGGTCGATTTGGCGCATCTGGAAAGCGTCGCACCACACAAATCAGTGTTCTTTGCCTCGGCTTGGGCCAGTTACGATCAGGCAGGTCCGGGTACGCTACGATAGGTCCCACCCGCTTTTCGGTTGCCCGAGTTGGAACGAGGTTACTTGTTCAAGCAAGATGTTCCTCGGAAATAAGCCAACGATTGTGGAAATCATTGATGTGTTACGGGTTACTGAGTGTCTCACCCACAGCCCCTCAGCGATTTCATTGAATCCGATATGCCGCAGACAAGACCGAATTCGAGGGCGATATTTTTCACTTCGCGAATGACCATCCTGAAGTCGTCGTGTCGCGGGTGCTACCTGCGCTGGTTCCGGGACGGGGATGCGGAATTATCTTCTCCGATATCTGTTGGACGGCTTTTTCATTCCACTACCGGGTGGCGTGGATTTGCCAATTCAGTTCGTGCATGCTGACGATCTGGCGCGAGCGACTTGGGAGATCCTGGCCCAAAATGGCTGCAGGCCGTTCAATCTGTGTGCATCGAGTTGGACGAGTTGGCTGAAGTCGCGCGACATCGCAACACGCGGTCTCTGAAGATCCCGCTTTGGCGAAAAAGGACTGGTTAAGTTATCCTGGGCGCTTCGCCTTCCCGCTTTAATTCCTTCGATGGGCTGTCCGACCGGAATAATGAACTTCATCCTTTTTCCGTGGGTCGGTACACCCAAACGATTCACCGAGGAACTCGGTTTCCACTACGAACACTGTCTCATCGACACGTACAAAAGGCTCGGGTGGCCAATCAAAAGAAAAAATCCGGACCATCAGATATCGCTGCTGTCGCAGTGATTTGGCTCTCTTGAACTGTCTATGCAACTCTCCGACGATTTTTGCGCCCGGAAAAAAGCAAGCGATGAACGAAGGACACACGCATTCGGTTGGCCGATGTCGCCAAGGTCATTTCTTCGAATGCAGTCCGAACAGGATACCTTCGGTATCGAATGCCAGCACGATGAATCCGTGTTCATCGATCGACATCTTCTCGCGATGAACCCGCCCGCCCGCATGAGCAACGCTCCCGGCTTGGGTCGCGCAGTCGTCGCACATGAAGTAAACCATCGTGCTGTTTCCGCCGGAGGGTGCGTCTTTCATCGTGGACAATGGGCGGGTTTTGACCACACCGGCGGACTCTCCCGGAAAAGTCCAATACTCCGTTCCCGCGCCGCGCATGTTTTGATCGTGACCTTCAGCACGGCCTCGTAAAACTTCTTCGCGCATTCAGGAAGTTCATTCCGACAGGACCCTGTTCGTCGAATTCACTCCATCGCTCGATGCCAAGACGCCGTTCGCAACGACGGGAACCGCCGGATTCACAACCATCGGAATCGTGGGACCGGTCGAAGCGACGCCCACGGTGTTGTCGGCCGCTTTGGCACCGCGACTAACTTGGCCGAACAGCAAGCCAATGATTCCGATTGCGAAACCGGATGGAATTGTTCCGAAGCAAAAAAAACTCTGGTACATCGGCGCATCCGTTTGCGGCATTAAGAACAACCAGTGCCACAACCCCACCCAAATGACCATCAACGTGCCAAGGGTGAAATAAATGATCGCTCCCTTCGCAATTAACAGGGCTTTCTTAGCATTTCCAACATCGATTGACTCCGATCCACGATAAATGTCTCAGCCACCTCCGTTTGCATCGGTGATCGAAATTGGCTTTCACTTTTTCTGACACTAACGGATTGCACCGTGACGTGTTCTCTCCAGCCAGTATCAATGCCATTCGTCCCATCGGACTGAGTGCCCGAGGCCGGTAATGGAATCGACTCTGCAATTCGTTAGTGTCATCACTTTTTCATTTTAGGGCAATTCTTATACCTGTCATGATTGCGGCGCCAGAAAATAGCAGGGACGGAAGTCCCTGTAAACGGCCGCTCCACAAATCCCTCGTTCAAATAAAGCGAATGCGACCATTACGGATCGAAATCGAATCCCCAAACGTAGCGTGAATGTCGAAGGTGTTCAGCCCTGTACCGCCGTCGATCGTTACGGCCTTCGCGAAGGCAACGGTTGCAGCTGGAGTTGACGTTGGGTCGCCGATACTCAGGGCGTCATTGCCACCGCCGAGATTGATGCTCACCGGTCCAGAGAAACTGCTTTTACCAGTCGTTCCAAAGTTGCCCGGTTGCAAATTTACCGTATCGTCGCCGTTTCCGGTGTTCAATTGGAATGTATAAAATGAAGATTCAATGACGTTCACCGAATCCGCGCCACTGCCGAGGTTCATTGCTGTGTTTCCGGCTACCGTTACGCCGAAGAGTTGCACGCTATTTCCGCCATCGCCGCCAAAAATCGCGAGGCTGCCGCCAATAGTCACCCCCCCGACCCCTTGCCCCAATGAAAGTTGGTTTTTGCCGTCGCCCAGAAAAATGTTACCGTTCCGACGAATCGTCAAATTATCGAGGGTGACAATGTCCGCGCCCGGATTACCGTAGATCGTCAAGTCGACGCCGATGGAACTTTTTGGATTAGTGGCGCTCGATTGTATGGTAATTTCGTTGAAGCCATGGCCGGACACGAACAACGCGCTTCCCTTTACGATCAGCGGTTTGGTTGAGAACGCATCGACAGCGAATCGATTTCCAAATCCGCCGCTGCCACCCCGCCAGGTTAAATTGCCACCAATCGTTGTTGCACCATGGAGATCGACCACGGTGCTTGTTGAACCCGCGAAGGTCGCATCTCGCCGAGTGGTCAATGTCCCATTCGACGTAACATCGACGTTCGATGCGACGATATAAATCGAATCAGCACTCACCGTCCCCGTTCCAAAAGTGGCCGATCCGAAATCGCCAAGACTCAGCGATACCGAGCCGCCAATGGTCAAATGATCATCAACGTTCAATGAACCATCGCCGTTAACATTACTCATTGACAGGCTTCCGCCGATCGAAGTCGAAGTCGCAGTCGCGAAAATGCCCGCGTTCCCGTTAATCGTTGCCGTGGCGGAACCTGAACCAAAGTTAAGTGCAACGTTGTGAGCCACCGTCAATGCGCCAAAGGTGGCCGTATCGTCACCATTGGCAGCGGCCAGAGACAGTCCGCCAGCTCCGTTCACCTTCAGATTGTTAGTCGTGACTCTGCTGTCACCGTTTCCAAAGTTGAATTGCACGGAACCTTGCACGACGGTGCCACCCCCCAATTGAATGGCGACTGTGTCCTGACCGTTGCCACCGGTGACGATCAAATTTCCGCCAATGCTCGCCTTTTCCTTTGCGGGAGAAAATAACCCGCCGATCGCGAAGAAATTGTTGCCGTCGCCCCCATTGACGGTGAGGGATCCGGCGAGGTTGAACACGGGATTTACGGACGCATCCAGGCTCACTTTATCGTCGCCGCCGAGCAGGTTGAAGATCAGTGAATTCGCACCGTCGATTATTGCTTGCGATTGTCCGTTAATCGTCGTCCCGTTCACGCCAAGAAGCGTGTAACGACCCGCTGTCGTTTGCGGTTGAATCGAAACTTCTTCCGCCGCGTCCGTACCCGTCAACGAGTACTGACCTCCGACGTGTGAAGTCGACAAATTCCCTGTCAGCAATGTGCGAGTTTCCAATCGTTCCACAGATATCATCGCACCGTGAACGTTCGTGGGCCGGGCGCGTCGAACAGTTTTTCGTTTCGAAGACATGATTGCTTCGCTGCATAGGCGAAGTAAGTGAGTTAAGACACTTGGCACAGGTTGGAAAAACGATTGCCGCGAGCGGGAAAAATCGTTGCGTGTCATCTTCATTTCCTCAGTAAAAGATTATGATGTCGTTCTTGATCGAGTTGGATCGTTGCCACTGCGAGTCGGAACCAGTGAGCGAACATTCAACGCCGCGAATTGTATGCCGTCACGGAAAACGGATGAATCCCGGCCCCAAAAGGATATCATCATGGGGACACTCCAATCGGGGTGAGCGGCATTAAATGAGATGTTTGCGTCAAGTCTGACAGTGTCGAGTGCGAACGATTCGAAGACTTGGTTGGATACCGCCACTTTTGACGAACGAAGTTCCATAAGATAATTGTAGTAAATGACTTGTGAGGACCCGTTTCAGAGAGCGATCAAATCCGATCACTTTCATCATAACGTATTATTATAAAGTGCTTTACGCCTCTTTTTGATCGAAAAGTGGCGATGTCCAATGAGGCGAGCGGCAGAAATGTTTATCCCAGAGTCCCGACTGGCCGGGGTCGATCCCCTTTTTCGTCTTCGAC
>JANXOO010000023.1 GCA_025353525.1 Schlesneria sp.
AAACGCCGTTCTGGCACCGGTGGTTGCAAAGACTCCGGTGTATGTCTTCTCTTTCAGATCAAGTGTTAAGCGAACCTGATTCCATTCACCGATGTGCAGCGGACAAACAGCTTCTTTGGCGTCTCCGCTGCGGTTTACGAATTCATTGCCGTCAAAAAACAATTCGACAGCCGCCGAGACACCCGGTCCGTGGCCAAGATAAAAACGCCACGATCCTGAGCCCCCCGCGTCCTGATTGGCACATCGAAAATCAAAGCTCGCATGAAGCGTTTTGCCCGAGTCAACTTTCCACATCGTCCACAGTGCTTGCTGATACCCGTCGTATTCGCCGCGATTCGGCAGATGAATCCCGAGTTTTCCAACGGGAAACAAATTCTGAAACGGGCTTTGGGAACCTGCAGAAATCCGGACGACACTATTCGGCCCCGGCTCCCACGGAAGAGCCAGGGCAGCTCCGTCAGTCTGCAATTCGAGGTCGCCGTCCTGGCCCGTTAACTGCCTCAGATTCGCACGCACCGCAGTCTGATCGACGACCGGGTTCGGCAACGCCAGTGACGCCGTTGGAAAGGACGATTCACTGATGCCGAGATTGTCCACTTGAAGGCCATTCAGCCGGCCGTCTGATGGTACTTTGGAATCCAGTCCGACCAGTTCAATTGTACCCGCCCCGTTTGACGTAAAGGGTCGATCCGCAAATGTCGTCATCGCCGCTGGCGAGCCAACGCTGCCGGAAAATGTGCGACGTTCGAGATCCAACACCAATTGCAAATTGTACCATTGATTGACGTTCAGCGGACAAATCGTTTCCTGCCCCTCGATCCCGGGCGTCGAAAGTCCGCTTGGCGACAGGAAGACTTCCGCGATCGGCAAGCGATCAATTCCGCCAAGCCACAAACGATGCTTGCCGCTTGTGGCACCTTCTGACGGAACGATCCGGAAGTCGAGATTCAATGCGAGTGAACGGCAGTTGGGTGACGCTCGATGCGGCTGAAGAACTCGCGATAGTTGATACGGATTCCCTTTCGACGCGAGATGCGTCCCAAGTTTTCCGAGCGCATAAAGATTGTTAAACGGACTTTGCGACATCGCAGTGACCGAGATGTCGCCGCTCCAGATCCAGGGTCCGACCAATGCTCCTTTACTTCCTCCCGCCGCCGGCCCCTGCATCTCGAAATCGCCGTCCAGATCTTCGAGCGACCGGAACACTGCGGGAGGTTCGAACGGATTGGACTGCCTGATTTTTTGGGTCAGCGATGCGATACGACTGTCAAACTGCTGCCACTTCTGTTTTGACTCTTCCGGAGGAAGGAGTGACACCATCGCTCGCGAACGCTGCTTCTGTTCAGAGCCTGGAAACGAATAGCAGGAACTCTCGAAAATCCCATACAGGCCGTAATAGTCGCGCAGTGAAACCGGATCAAACTTGTGATCGTGGCAACGAGCACATCCAAGACTGAGACCCAACAGGCTTTGACCCAGATTATCGATCGTGTCCTGTATTGTCAGATGGTGGTAGTTTTCGGAATCAAAACCGAACCGGCGCGAGATCGCCAGATAACCAGTTGCCGTCGCACGTTCGGCATACTGTTCGCGCGGCCCCTGCCCGGCCAGGATGTCACCCGCAATCTGCTCGCGAACGAATTCGTCCCAGGGCTTGTCAGCATTGAACGAATCGATGACATAGTTGCGATACTTCCACGCGGCGTGAACGGGATAATCGGCGGTCTCGCCTGCAGTATCCGCGTATCGGACGATATCCAGCCAATGACGACCCCAGCGTTCGCCATACGCCGGAGACTTCAGCAACCGGTCAACGACAGTATCAAACGCCGTCGATGCAGTATCTTTTTCAAAAGCATCGATTTCAAAAGGAGTTGGCGGAAGCCCGGTCAAGTCAAAGGTGGCTCGCCGAATTAACGTGATCCGGTCGGCGGGCAGAGAGGGCTCAAACCCGGACATTTCCTGCCTGGCGAGAACAAAACGGTCGATGCTGGTCTTTGGCCATGATTCGTTGCGAACTACGGGCAAAGTCACGTCTCGGACCGGTTCAAAGGCCCAGTGTCGGGCAACTTCAAATTGGCGGGACTGAACGGGCCACACCGCTCCGTCTGCGATCCAGGCGGCAAATGCCGCGACCTGATCGGGCCTGAGCGTTTTGTCCTTTTCCGGTGGCATCGCGGCCACATCGTCATGCCGCCGAATAGCTCGAACAAGCAAACTTGACTCCGGTTCGCCCGGTCTGATCGCAGGACCGGATTCGCCCCCCATGAGCAATGCGTCGCGCGAATCAACCCGTAACGATCCACCGGCTTTCAATTCCCCGTGACATCGAAAACAGGTCCCGACCAGGACCGGGCGAATTTTCGACTCGAATAATTCGTCCTGTGTCTCGGCAATAACCGGGCTGCCAGTGGCACCGACCACCGTCAGTAACAGCAGCACGAACGAAATTGCAGTGGAATCAGTTTTCCGTCGTCCCGTCATTGCGTTTGCCTCGATTTCGGAAACGGTCGCAACAGATCATGTTAGCGGCGCCGTCGGGACGAGTCCAACAATGATCCCCTTGCTATCGTTGCTTCTTTCGGCGGACTCGCATTGCGAGGAATTCGCCCAGTACTTTGTGATAAGGACGTTCTGTTGTAAGCGACAGAAAATCGATGCCAGCCGAACCGCAGTGTTTGACCAGGCCCTCGCGAAACGACGTGAATCGCTTCAAATAAAGTTGTCGTAACCGGAACGGATCGGCAAGAATCTCTTGCTCGTGCCGTTCAAGGTTGCGGAATTGCGTCGGCTGCTTGTAGGGAAACTCTTCTTCTTCCGGGGCAGTAATCTGAAAGAGCACGACTTCGTGTCGAGCCATCCTGAGCAACTTCAGTGCGGCCGCCAGTGGTTCGAGTTCATCGAAGGCATCTGTGAACAGAAACACCAGACACCTTCGTTTGAGCGTCGGCAAAATCTGTGAGACGACATCGCTGATCCGCCCGTCCCGACCCGGCCGCCGGGCCTCTAACAGTTTGACAATCTGACCGAACGCTTCGCGATTGGACGAAGGTTCGCACCGGTCGGCCACGTTTGTGTCAAACGTGATCAGTCCACAACCATCGCGTTGACCGAGCAGCAGATACGCCAGCGAAGCTGCGAGCTGTCGGGCGTAGTCGTATTTGCTGATCGTTTTCCCGCGAAAGGCCATGCTGCCCGAGCAATCGACGATCAGGTACGCCCGCAGATTCGTCTCTTCTTCGTATTCCTTGACGTAATAGTGGCCGGTCTTGCCGTAGGCTCGCCAGTCGATGTGACGAATTTCGTCACCGGGGTAGTATTGTCGATGTTCGACAAATTCGACGCTCGAACCTTTGAACGGACTTTTGTGCTGCCCGATCATGTACCCTTCGACAACCATCCGGGCAACAACTTCAAGCCCGCCAAACCGGGCTAGTGCTGTCGGATCGTCGAGTGATGTGGCCGGGGATTTGCCCATGAACGGTGATCGATCCGATGTTCTGCCAGCGAGCAGTCTCAAATCACGCGAACCCTGAATCCGGGTTGCAGTCGCCAGAATTCCAGGATGGCGTCAACGTAGGACACCCGCGATGACGGTACGACCATTGACGTGGCATCCGGCTTTTCGTCGTCTGCCTTCTTCTTCGGATCAACGGCTTTTTCGACGGGCTGTTCAACAATCGGTTTCCCATCGGCTAACAGCTTGCGGATACCGACGAGTGCCAATTCCACCTGGCGATCAACGAAATCCGATTTCGGTGCCTGCCCGTTCGTCCGAACCGTTTCGCGTTCGCGCTGAGCTGTGAACAGGTTCTTGATGTCTTCATCG
>JANXOO010000100.1 GCA_025353525.1 Schlesneria sp.
ATCACTGATCTACAGCACTCGGAATCGGCTGAAAACCGGTTGCGAGCTCTTCAGGCGATCGGGCATCTGGCGTCAAAAGCCGAATCATCACGGTGGGCCGAGCACGCGATTCGCGACAACGATTCGGATGTCAGGGCGCTCGCCGCAAAATTACTCGGTTCCAATCCGTCTCCGCTGTCTGGTGAAACGGAATCGGCGTTTGTTGCGATGCTCGATGACGCGGAACCCGATTCGCGGTATGAATCGGCACGAGCACTCATTCGGAGGCAATCTGCTTCGTCAGAAAGCGCGGTGGCCGTACTTCTGCAGTTTTTGGACGAGGAAGAAACTCAACCTCTGATGATTGCAGCGGTCGTGAACACGTTGCTGGAAGCAAAGTCACCCGGGGGACCGGGCGAAGCGATGTTACAGCCACGGATCGAACGATATCTCGATCATGATCGAGCGGAAGTTCGCGAATCGATTTCGGCAGTGTTCCGAAAGTGGCCGACCATGTGCAAGTCGAACATCGACCGGTTGCTGCCGCTACTTGAAGACAGTGAACCGGTCGTCCGCGAAAACATTGCCTGCGCATTGGGGAATGCGGGGCTTATCGACGAAAATATACGAACAGCGCTTCAGGCTGCGACGTTGGACGAAGATTCTGAAGTCGGCAGAATCGCCGCAGAAGCGTTACGGAAGCTGGGCGTATAGGCGACCAGCTCCAGGTCTTCCTGGTGCCGGTCCCCGTTTTTCAGCCCGTAGGTTATGCTTCAGCATATCTCCCGTTACAAACCTGGGCACAGAGTGGGCGAACCCGGTCCCGTGAGCGCCGGGGCTCGTTATAATTTGTGATTTCAATTCCTGTGAAGAGAAGAAGTTCACCACAGAGAAAGAAAAAAACGAGAGAGAATGATCAGGTCAGACTCGGGATCGAGCCGTGAAATTAAAATCAGGTATTTCCAGAGGCACTTGAGGTTTTCATCAGGCCAGACAGGCTCCAGGTCTTCTTGGTGCCTGCCCCCGTCTTTCAGGGTCCGGAATCAGTTTCTGCTGGTACCTTTGCCTTTGCCGGTTGCTTCCATTGGCGGAGGAACGACATTGGAATCTTTATCGTAGTCGATGACTTTTGAAATCAGCGTTCCGTCTTCGGTGACGATGACCTGGTATTTTGCTTTTTGCAAAGTGACATCGATAACGAAGTGAATCCGCTTTCCTTCGGACACGCGTTCGACGGCCTCGACCTTGGCTCCTTTGGCCTCTTCTTTCAGCGTTTTGAGGACCGGTGCAGGGCAGTCGTCAATGGCCACTTCGCTGGTGGCCATTTGCAGGATTTTTTCGAGCAACATGCCATTTTCACCGACCGCAACTTCATAGTCATTGCCACCGATTCCAACCAATGCCTTGTAGAACACGATCCCTTTATCGTTAATGCCCTTGCCGAGCAACTCGATCTTTCCGTTTTTGACTTCGTCTTTGAACGTTTTCTGAAC
>JANXOO010000956.1 GCA_025353525.1 Schlesneria sp.
ATCAATCGTTACGATGCCAATGTCTTGCGGCACGAAGTTCTGAAAATGACCCGTGCCCGGAACCGTCAGCGGAAACGTCTGGCCCGCGACTTCGAAGTTCACAAGGCTACCTCCGTTTGTGCCACAACCGACGTGAGGGACTAGATGAAAGCGGCCTGGTCGAGTCATGGTAAATTCAAAGCGAGCCCAATCGTCCTGGCGAACCCAGTACCCCAGCGTGTCCTTGTTCGGCAATGGCTCGTACCGCAACATCACACCAAACACATCCGCAGTTCCTGAATGCATCACGACCGAGCCGTCATTGGCCTGGCGATTCGGTGCGTAATCCGGATTCGCTGTTGGCAGTTTGGCCCCGACATCGACTCGCCAGGCGTCAAGCTTTACGGCCAGGTCATTGGCAATCGTGGCCTCTTCGTCAATGAAGTTGTTTCCCTCGCCAGAATTTCTGGCCAGATGAAACAGTTCGCGACGACCGGTTTCATAGAATTCGACCAGCTTCCACTCGCCTGCTCGAATTGCCGCTCCAGGAATAGAACCAGCGTTCGCGCCGTAATGCGGGAAATGCCAGCAGAGTGACTCGCGCGTCAGCTTTCCCGTCCCGTGCAGGATTGGACCGAGACTGACGCCATCCAGAGGGGGAGCCGACTTCTGCGGCAATGACACCGAACAGGCGTCGGCGATCGTCGGCAGGAAGTCCATGCACGATACGACATCGTCGCTCGTGGAACCAGGTTTGACGACTCCGGACCACTTGACGATTAACGGGACTCGAAGGCCACCTTCGTAAAGATGGCCCATTCCATCGCGAAGCGGTGCGTTCGAGGTTGGGGGAATCGTCTGCCCGTTCTCATTGCAAACGCCGCCGTTGTCTGACGTGAATATAATCAGAGTCCGTTCACTCAACTTGAGTTCGTCGAGTTGTTTGACGATTCGGCCAACTGCGTTATCGAGATCTTCAACCATTGCCGCGAAATCGGGATTGATTTGCGATCCGTTTGGTGCGGTCGGCATTTTGCCATATTTTGCAGAGACTTCCGGCTTGGCACTGGCGGGACGGTGCACAGCAAACTGTGGCAAATACAAAAAGAAGGGTTTCGAAGCGTGGCTGGCAATGTATTTTTCGGCCTCTGTGGCAAGTCGATCGACGATGTATTCGCCCGCAGCCGCGTGTTCGAGTCCCGGGATCGCGTTGCCCTTGTCATCGGTATACGGGGCAATTCCCCGATAGGTTGGTCCC
>JANXOO010000195.1 GCA_025353525.1 Schlesneria sp.
ATTTCGTGACTCATGTTGGCAACGAACCGGCTTTTGGATTCGCTCGCCGCTTCCGCTGCGTCCTTTGCCAGAACCAGTTCCCGTTGAAAGTGTTTACGCTCTTCGACTTCTTCCTGAAGTTCGCAGGTCCTTTGTTCGACGCGATGTTCCAACTCGTCGCGTGCCTGTTCGAGGTCCCGCCGGGACGATTGAATCTGTTCGACCATTCGATTGAACGATTCGTAAAGGACACCCAGTTCATCATGCGCATTGGTTGCGACTCTGATTGTGTAGTCGTTGTGTGTCGTAATCTTGCGGGCAGCTTCGGCGAGGTCCAGGATCGGTTTCGAAATCAGCGATTGCATCATCGACGCGAACAGGACCGCGACCGCGAGCGAACACAGCATGACAGTCGCGGCAACGGTCGCATAGCTGTATCGCTGCGCGTAGAATTCGCGCATGTTAGCCTTCAGGTAGACGACGCCAACTTCGCGACCTTGTTTCGAGACAGGATGAAACAGTTCGAGTGCACCGAATTCGGTGTAGCGATAAGAATAATGATTATCCGGTATTTTCAGGTTTTTGGCGGTATCAATCGTACTGGAATGAAAGGCGACCGGCGCTCCCTGTTCGTTAAACAGGCAGATACAGTCGACCGACGCATGATCTTTCCAGTTGGCAAGAAGCGGTATGCGTGAGTCGGGAAAATTGTTCAGATCGGACTCGGAAGTGTGTGCCGCCAGCATTTCTGCCTGAGTGCGAAGCTGATCGATCTGGGCAAACCGTAGCAATTGCAGGTCGTGCCAGACGAAGCCAGTACAAGCCATCAGAACGGCCATCGCACCGGAGACGGCAGCGAGCAGTACCAGCTTGTTTTTGAGGTCAAGATTCTGAATCCGGTGCACCGCGAAACCTCCGCGTTCCGAGGGACTCGAATTCGAAATGGCGCGTCTCACAACAGTCAGGCATTGTGGGGTCGTGCGATTATGCGGACTATTCCGATTCGATCAGTCCCGGGGCATTTGAGGCGGCCCGTTCTCCTGACGTGAGGGCAACGCACCGTAGTGAGAGAGATCGAATCATTTCGCGAAATCGTCCAGAATTGGTGACTTGTCACGAATTTCGCATACGACCGCTACATCTGAAATCGTCTCCCGTTGCTTGACCTTCAGTAGTGATCGCCATATTTGTTGATCATTCGTTGGTGGTACTTCCTCGCATCTGCCACCACGTTCACTGGATTTTCCCCTTATTCTGATGCTGTTATTTCGGATCGCCTTCGTTTCGTGTTTTGATGAGGCGGTCTCGAACTTCTTTTGCCTCGGCAATTGGGGTAACGATAGCGGGAGGTGGCCGAATCCTGCTGGAATTTCAATTCGGCATCGGCTTCTTCGGCGGCCTGGTTGATCGTTCCTTGCATTTCCAGGCATCGGGCAAGTCTTACATGCGCTTCGATCATTCCTGTTGGTCGCCGCCAAACATGCTGACGACAATTGCAAAAGACAATGTCGAAAACCCCATTGGCTGTTTTTCTGCCCGTCATTGTGTGCGGCGAATCACACACCCGGATTTTCGACCGTAGAATTTGTTCGCGTTGACCGGGTGCCCGTCACGTTGACGCCACTGCCAATCAAAAGATTCTGCTCGTAAACCCATCGGTAAACTTGTCCCTGTTTTTCCGGTGGCAATACTCGAACGTCGTTAAATCCTGCACTGTCAAACCAACTCTGGAGTTCCGCTTCGGTGTGGTGGTACTGGAACTGAGGTGCATACCAGTCGAACGTATCGCAAATCCGGTTTTCGCGGTTCGGATGAGCACTGAAATTGACGATTTTGTTGAGCGTCTTGTTGATGACCGGAAGACCGCCCAACCACCCGCCCCATTCGCACCACCGTTCGAGTCGCGTGGGGTCCATTCGAGTGGTTCGATTCCTGAGGGCGTCGTTGAGGCGTTCCTGCCACCATTGATTGCGGCGGTAGAGCCAGACGGAATAACGACCGCCCGGTCTGACCATTCTGGCGACGGCGTCAAAAACCGATTTCGTGTCGGCGTCGTGATGCATGACTCCGATTGAAAAAACAAAATCAAAAGATGCCGGTTCGAGCGGCAGATGCTTCAGGTCTGCCTGGACGAACGCGACGTTGGAAAGGTGTGAGCAGAGTTGCGTGGCTTTTTCGACGGCTGAACTGTGGTCGGCTCCGACGACGATCGCCCCGGCCTCCGCACATACTTTGCTGTATCGCCCGCCGCCGCAGCCTGCATCCAGTACTCGCAACCCTTTAAGGTCTCCGGGTGCGATGCCCGTTTTTGCCTGAAAGGTCGCTCGGTCTTCGTCGTCATGCGCGACCTCGTACTTGTTCCACTGCCGACCGAAACTCGCCAGATGACGGTCGTCCGTAAAGCGGGGAATGTCGCCTGACACGGGATATGACAGTTGACATTTTTGGCAAACGATGCGATCCGTCTCGAAGCCAAATGTCGATCCGCACGTCACGCAGCGAAGTGAAGGCAGCACGGCGGGAAAAATCATTGCAGAATCCATAGGTCAATCAAGCCGGTCAGCGTCTTCGAGTCAGTTCGTTTACATGGATATGCGTTCGCCGGGTTCCTGGTTCACAGGGTTCCGGTTGCGATATCAAAAGTCGATCTCTGAAAGGTCTTCCGCGAGGTATGTTTCCGGAAAAATTGCACGCGCAGTGGCCAGTCCGATCGGGTCGTCATCGCTGCGTTGAGGATCGATATGTGTCAGAAACAATCGTCCGACACCCGCCTCCCTGGCCAGCAAAGCCACTGGCGAAGTGTGGCTGTGGCCGGTCTTTGCTGCCCATTCTGAATACTCGTCCGGAAAGTAGCATTCGTGAACGAGAACGTCGACACCCCGGATAAATTCTGTATATGAGCCGTCGACCGTTGTATCGGTGATATAGGCCAGACTTTTTCCGCCCGATTCCAGCTTGAATCCCAGTGAACCACCGGGGTGCACCAGCGGACAATGCGTCAAAGTGGCCGCTCCATTCGCTACGGAAACGCGGTCTTCCAAAGGAAGAAACTGAAATGGAGGTATGACAGGAAAAAGCGGTTCAGAAAAGAGGTGTTCTTTGACCGAGGCAATCGTTTCACGATTGGCATGGACGCGGCAACTGGCGACGTCTCCTTTTAACATCGGAACGATAAAATACGTCAGCCCCTGAATGTGATCCAGATGAGCGTGAGTCAGGAAGACATCAAGTTCGGTTGTCATGAGGTGCGATGACACGCGAAAAAAACTGCTGCCAGCATCAAGAATCACACCGATTTCCGGAAGCATCAGGCAAGCCGTGTGCCGCCGTTCGTTCGGATGATATCCGCCCGTCCCGAGAAACAGCAGACGCATGAAGACTTCTCCTCTGATCCTGACGAATCGATGTGATGCGAATGGATTTGAAAATTCAATCAAGGGAAATGATAGGGCACTTTTGAACCAGGCGATAGTTCTCGTATCCGGTTTCCCGGTGCAGCGGGATGCAATGTGACAGGATGTTTCGGGTTCGTCATGTGGCGGTCGGTGACATAGCGAGTTTTTTCCGATCATCTGGTTTCTGAATTCAGGACGCTGTTTGTCAGGACCCTGTTTGTCAGGACCCTGTTTGTGAGGACCCTGTTTGTCAGGACCCTGTTTTGCAGGACGCTGTTTTGCGACACTGAACCGGTTTCGCTACGATGGCTGATCGACTTTTTAGTTCGCGCTGCATGAATGAAGGCATTTGAATCGGGGGGGGCCTTCCATCTTGACACCAACCCCCCGAAGGTACTTCGCCCTTCGTCGCAGCAACCGGCTTTAGACGAACTCCTTGTTCCTTGCCTTGGACAGACTCGAATCCACGTACGATCTTCAAAACCGGATATCGCGGACAACTCTAATTCCGACATCACTCACAACAAGGGGACTCATTCAATGACAATTTCACGTCGCAGTTTCATGTCGACTTCCGCCGGATTGTTGGCATCAATGGGTTTTTCGTCGCTGGCACGCGGATTGTTTGCCGCAGAGGCGCCTGGTGAACAGGGACCACTCTTCAAAATCTCTCTTGCGCAGTGGTCGTTGCATCGCAGATTCTTTAACGACAAGGTCGACCCGCTCGACTTTCCAAAAATCAGCAAGACAGAATTCGGGATCGAAGCGGTCGAATACGTCAACCAGTTCTTCAAAGACAAAGCAACCGATCGGGCGTTTCTTGGCGAACTGAAAAAACGCGCTGACGATCATGGCGTCACCAGCGTTCTGATCATGTGCGACAAGGAAGGCGCACTGGGAGATGCCGACGAAAAGAAGCGATACGAAGCGGTCGATAACCACAAGAAATGGGTCGAAGCCGCGAAGTTCCTGGGCTGCCATTCGATCCGCGTGAATGCTCAGTCAAGCGGCAGTTATCTGGAACAGATGAAGCTTGCCGCTGACGGCTTGAGGAAACTCAGTGAATTCGGCGCGACACACGGGATCAATATCATTGTCGAAAATCACGGAGGACTGTCGTCAAACGGAACGTGGCTTGCGTCAACGATCCATACCGCCAATCATCCTGGGTGCGGGACGTTGCCCGATTTCGGCAACTTCAAGATCGAAAAGCGAATTGAATACGACATGTACAAAGGGACTGAAGAATTGATGCCGTTTGCAAAAGGCGTCAGCGCAAAGTCGTTCGAATTCGACGATGCCGGCAACGAAACGAAAATCGACTTTCGCAAAATGCTTTCCATCGTCTTGTCGTACGGGTACCGCAGTTGGGTCGGAGTCGAATACGAAGGGAACAAACACAGTGAGGCCGAAGGGATCAAGCTGACGAAGAAATTGCTCGAAACCGTCAGAGAAGAACTGTCTCAAAAAACCTTGCCGAACTGATTTCGTATCAACCTGCCGGCGACAGGCAGATGGAAACGTCTATGAGTCCTGGGGCCTGTTCCAGGTTGTGGAACAGGCCAAATTGTGGAATAGCCCATCGCCGTCAGATTCGTGAAACGCGAGGCCACCCGGAAACGAACGTCTCAAGCAATACGACCGCGATCACAGCAAACAGGATCTGCTGCCACAGCTTTTGAGACTGTTCCAGTTCGGCAAGTTGCAACTGGCGCTGACGGTCGCGTTGGCGTTGTTCGTCGTTCGGTCGATCGCGCCCCTGCAATTTCAGGCCGTAACTTTCCAGTTGCTCCATCGTCAGCGGTGTCGTGCGACTTTCATCCGCCGCGAGGTTCACAGCGATCTGCTCCGAACGACCTGGAACCGACAACGTATACAGTCCCGGAATTCCTGTCGTGTCAAACGGACGATCAAGTGGTAGTCCGGTGACTTCACTTCCATCGGGAAGCAGCGCCGTCCCCGTCGCGGCCGATTCGACTCGCGAAATCGTCGGCCAGTCGAGCGAGTGACCGACCGCCCTGTTGCCAATCCGGGCAGTAACTCCAGTGGAATGTTCCAATAATCGGAAGATCAGCATCGGAAATTTCGACGAACGAGCAAACTGACTGTCGTCCGGCTGCCAACCGGAAGCGAACAACACGATTTTTCCTTTTCCGGTCGACAATTCCATAATCGCCGGATCGCCGTCGTCGAACCGGGCCAACACGCGGTCTGATGCTTCATTCGATGCATTGACAGACCCGTCCGCGACCGGGGCACCGTTCCTCAAGCCGCTGACCGTCCGGTGCTTCCAGAACCTGATGCCTGTGAAGTCGCTGAATTGTGATTCTGCGAATGGGGCAAAGATCGGATGCTCGAAATTGATTTCTCCCAGCATCGAATATTTCGCGACATTCGCTTCTGTCACGGAAAGGTGACTGCATCCGCAGGCACGAAGACTGGCTTGAGTCGATTCTGCTGAATCGCCAACGATCAGAACCGTACCTCCGCGTTGCAGATGGCTGCGCACAAGTGATTCGGACGCAGCGTCGGGCGACGTCATGACGATCAGCGAGGGCTGGGCATCAGCCGACGCCGCGTTCGCATCGAGCGGGTCGCGCAGTTCGATCCTGACGTGGTGTGATGCTGAAAACAGTCGATCAATATAGAATCGGGATCCTTGCGGGTCGTTCGCAAGCTGTGGACCGCACCAGACCACCAGCCGCGTTTCAGGAGCGGTCTCGGCGACGAAAACCCGGTTATCAAAATCATGATCGTCACCGGTCAGGATCAACGATGACGACGAAACGCCGGCTGCGAGTTTCGGTGGAACAACGATCCGGCTTTGACCGGGCGGTACGTAAACGGACGTTTCTGGCGATTCGCTCGAATCCCATCGGATTTGAAACTGTTCCTTCACCGAATCGACGCTATTTGTGATACGAACTCGCAAGACATCGTCACCCGATTCCGGATTTCGCTCGACAACCTGAATTCCCGCGTTAGAAGGCGAAACCGGTTTGCCGACGATCACTTCGACGGGAAGTTGATCGGGCCATTCGTAGCCTTGCAGGGCAATCGTTTCAGCACCACTTTGAAGGTCACTGGCCAACCAGATTTTTTGGCGTGCCGGTCTTGATCGTTCCGTCTGCACTTCCTGCAGCGCCGTTGCCGCACGAACCAGCGCATCACCGAGTCTCGTTGACTCCCATGTCGGTTTCAATTCTTTCAGTCGGGTTCGCACCAGTTCACGCCTCGCTGACGCGTCCATTCCCTTGAGTTCGCCAAATCCGGCAACCGGAAGGAACTGGCGATCAAATCGAAACAATGCGACCGACATCTGAGGCGGCGATGTGGCCAGCCGCTCATCCAGTTGCCGCATCAAATCGTCCCACAAGCCTTCCCGCCGCATACTGGCACTTGTATCGACGACGATGGCGACCAGTTGTTCGTCCGACGACTCGACGGCTTCGCCGACCGGCAGTCGCCAAAGCGGTCGTGTGAACGCAAAGGCGAGCAGTCCGATTGCGGCAGCCCGCAGCAGCATCAACAGCCAGTTTTCAACACGACTGCGACTCGTTATTCGGGGCGGAGAGGGCGACAGGAACATCAGCGTAGAAAACGATCGCTCGCCTCGCGGCGTTCGTCGCCACATATGAAACAGAATCGGCCCTGCCACAGCGATGGCGCCAAGCCAATACAATGAAAAGAGCCACGTCATAACAATTCCATCCCGGCCACGTCGAAGTCGAACATCCCGTCCAGCATAACCGACGACTCGAGCCAACCCCAGCCGTCCAGTCTCGTCTGTTTGTTTTTTTGATTTGTTCCGTTGATGGTTCCAGCAGAGGGGGTCTGGTTCTGTTTTCGTCGGAGTTCAGACTTCAGGCTGTCCCGTTTCCTCAAACCAGCTTCGAGGTTTCGTTGGGTTGGACAGGAACCGTTTTGAATCGGCCTTGCCAGACACGGCCACTTCTTTTGCAGTGCCGATGAAAACGCCGTAACCGCGAGTTCATCATCCGCTTCTTGCAAAAAATGCGCTCGCGAAGGCGTCGACCTGGTATCGGAAGGGAAACGTCCTTCCGTCCGCTTCCTGCATCAAATTTCCCGATTCGCTGGCGTCATGTGTGCTGACGGGATACCAGGCGCAATGCCCCATTTCGTGCAGGACAGTCATTTTGTCTTTCTTGTGAGGGCCGACATGGAAATCAGGCAGGCAGGGGAGGCGGACCCGACATTGATTGGCGGCCGTTCCATTCCCACCATCCGCCGATTCAATGCAAACTCATGCTCGGCCACATTGCCGCATTTCAGTGTCCTGTCGCGATACACTTTTGCGATCCTGGAGGCCGATTCATCGAATACTGATGAATAATTCGGGTGACGTGTCAAACCAGGCAAGCACGTCGCTGCCGGTTTGCAAAACGCTCAGTTCCTTCCTGGAGTTTCATATGCTGTTCATGATTATCGAGCGATTCAAGGACAATGACATGGTTCCCATTTACCGCCAGGTCAGAGATGGTTCGCGAAAGCTTCCGGACGGCCTGAAATACATCGACAGTTGGATCGAACCAAACTTCAGCCGGTGTTTCCAGCTCATGGAGTGCGATGACCTTCGCCTGTTTCAGAAGTGGGTTCTTGAGTGGCGAGGGTTTGGGGTAGTGATCGAAATCGTCCCTGTGGTTGGCAGCAAGGAGACGCAAGCCGAGGTGGCGCCGTACCTCAACAGACCAACCGGGAACGATCCGACGTGATGGGAAACTCTGGCGACGCCTAACCGTTTGCTCGAGCGGCCCCAGGCTGGGGCGCGGTCCGCCCGGCTTTAACCTTTTGCCAATTAACATGAGATCGAATCCTGACGCAAACTATTGGCCTCCGCAAGGACGCCAAAGTCTTCCGCCGCGAACTGGAATCCAGCGTCAACTCGATTGTCACGACTAAACGACTAATGCTGCGGTTCGACTTCTGTTGTTTTCCGCCGCTGGTTTAGGCCTCATTTCGGGACATGACAGGCGTCGTTTGGGTAATTGTGCCCTGCTTTTAAAGTCTCGTATCGCGTTCGGGATGCGAGCGCTTGTGAATCTGTGACGTTGCAGTCAAAATCCTGAGGCAGGTTTGGGCGAGCGGGTTTATTCTTTCATCGGAAACGGTTTTTATGGCTGCGGGTGACTTCC
>JANXOO010000214.1 GCA_025353525.1 Schlesneria sp.
CTTTCGTCTGGTAGACGCGTTCGAATTGCTCGCGAGTTTTGTCTTCGATTTTCTGATCAGCCAGTACTCCAGCCCCGTGCAGGATCCCGCGAATTGGCCCGGATTCGTTTTGAAGGCGTGCCAAAAGTGGTCGGACCGCGATCGGATCTCGAACGTCTACTGAATGATACGTTACAGAAACTCCGGTCGAACGGAGTCGCTCAATCTGATAAGCCACCTCCCGCCCGGCAACGATCTGTTGATGCTGAGAGGCAATCGCCCGGGGTGTCGTCCCTGGTGCTGCGCGAGCGATGAGTTCACGTTTGATCTCGGCTTCGCCAGACAGACCGACAAGCCAATCCGGTTCAGTCGTTGGCTGGGGGCTACGTCCAAGGATTGCGATTTCAGGCCTCCAGTGTCGAGCAACGGCGAACGCCGCTTCTGCTGTGACGCCACGCGCTCCGCCGCTGATGACGATCAAGTCGCCCTTGGCGATCGGCGCATCGCTATTACTTCCAGTGAGCGATTCTTCCCGGGTTTCGAGTGCGAACGAACCTCGTGGCGTGATTCCGACTTCTACGGGCCCTTTGTGTAGCAATTCTGTCACAAACATTGCCGCCGCGACGTGGGTCGCAGTCCAGGTTTCGCCGAGATCAAATGCACGTGCAATGACATCGGGCCACTCGCGAGCAACACATTTCGCAATGCCCGCCAATCCACCGGAAACGGGCTCTTGCAGAAATCTGCCTCCCCCAAAACCAAACCGTCCGTCCAGGCGAACGACCGTCGCAAAAACGGTCGGACTTAATGCGTTTGAACGGCGCAGGATTGGTCCTGTTTTTTGCAGCCATTCAACGGCATTCCACAACTGATGTTCACCCATTCCATTCTGGGGAGTCACAATAATCAGCCCCGCCAAGCCCTCAGGGATCGTCGCGTGAGCGGCCTCGTCCAGTCGAACGTTTCGGGGCTTGAAACCTCGTTCCAGCAATTCGTTGGCGATTCGCAGCGACAGGTCCGACCCGTCATCGGTCACCCAGATTTCGCTACCGGGACGAAGGGTGATTGGTGCGCGCGTCGCAGCCGGCGACAGTGCGGTCGGTCGCACGACGCTCCGTTTGACTTTGGAGTATGAAACGTGAACGGGCGTTGAAGAGGGTTCCGAAACTGCAGGCGAAGCGGATACTTCGAGCATGGTCTGTTCCCCGGAATCGGCCTCGACAGGCGACGATAGTGCGGCCGAGGTACCCGATGACCGCGCATCGGCCAGCGTGACGACATCGCGCAACGTATGCAACGAGCCAAGTTCATCGGGCTGAAACGCAGGCAGGCTTGGCACACGTTCCTGAAGTGCCGAAAGAATCTCGACT
>JANXOO010000238.1 GCA_025353525.1 Schlesneria sp.
GCCAATCGCCTGAATTGACATAAATGGAAAAACAACAGAGCCTCCCTGAATTGATTCAGGGAGGCTCTGTTAGTCTGGAGCGGGCGTTCAAGACAGACCCGCAATCGACTCCAGATCAATCCATTAAAAAACTACCCCAGAAAAACTCCGTAAGTTGCTTTTTTGTATGGAGATCCAGAAACGCAAGCATTGCCCCCACTATGGCTCGAACCTAGAACCTAATGATTAAGAGTCATTTGCTCTACCAATTGAGCTATAGGGGCCTGACGGCGGACGGATTCTACTGTCGATGCGTGTTCCGTTCAAGCATGCCAGCTCCTTTCGCGTTGCAATTGAAAGTGGTTCGGTTACTCTTGCTCGACTTCAGTCTTTGACAAGAAAACGGACAACTTATCATGCTTGCGTTATCCCTGTCTTTTGCGGCTCAAATTACCGATCTTCCCGGACTCAGCGATTCTGACTTCCTCCAGGCCATTGAATGGGATCGTTCTGCAGACCAGGAATTGCAAGAAGCGGCAGCGGCCGGAAACGTTGCTGCGTTTTGCAAGGCATGGCAGTCGTGTCGCCGGATCGCCGACGGAAACGCAAAATCCGGAGCTTCAAAACCGGGTACCGCTTGCAGCGAACGAGTCCTTTGGTCGCAACACGGGTTCCCGGAAGAAGTCGGGCTGGCGCGCGTTCTCATCCAGTCTGTTGATGGTCCGATCAAAGCCTCGGGGGTGACGACGCGGCGGCCAGTCAATAAACCCGCTGTGACTTGGTCTCAACGAGTGCAGCCACTCGTCAGTGATCTGACCGTTGCTGTTCGATCCCTGGAATCGCGGCCCTTTGCTCTGCTGGCGGCTCTTGACTTCATCGATCAGTCGGGACACCTTCTTTCTGCCGGTCAGTTTTTTCCACTCTGGCGACATACACTGTCAGAATTGTTGATGTGGCCAACCGCGATTCATCCGGATCCAACGGTTCCCGATGACGTTCTTGTCATCGAACATGGCGAGATCCCGTTTGTCGGTGGACTGGTCTTCCGTGACATCAGCAATTCCGCAAATCTCGTCAAAACAGGACGAAAACTTCTAGGCAGGCAACTCGTCGATCAAACCGACGGCGACGGAACGCCACATGCCGCGATCATTTCTCGCCTGCCGCTTTGGCTCGCGCCATTCGTCCGAGCGACGATTGCTGGCGAGCGACACAAGGTTGCCGTCTGGAACGACGAGCAACGGTTGTTGCTGACAAATGTCGTCGATCGCGCGATTCTTTTGTGTCGGCCCGACGGACGAGCCGCACTGACGAACGGATTACGGCTCGATTCATTGCCAGTTCTTCTCGCCGCCGCCGAATTATTCGGATTGGGGCTGGTTGGTTCGACAGGTGACTACCTGCGAGCCGTGCAACGGTCGGTTGAAGGCAAGCCACCGAAGAAAAATCGACCGGAAATCGCCACGATGCCTTCGAGCCAATCTGACTGGGCCCGTTTCGCGTTACTCCGCAGCGACCTCAGCGTCGAAGCCGACAGTGTCGCCATGACACACCATTTGCCACTTCCTCAACTCGATGTCACGGCACTCGGACATTCACTGATTCATGGCGACTGGAATCTCAAGCTGAAGCTTGGCGATGCCGCCGTTGAACTTGCCGAAGAATGGTCTTGTGTCTGCTGGCAGTCGGACCCGGATGCCGACTATATCGAGCTCCAGATGGCGGGTCCCGGTAAACTGCGCGTCGAGCGGCTCGTATTGCTCTCTCGAAAAGAACGGTTTCTGATCGTGGCCGATTCGATCAGCGGAGTCCCCCTCGCCGACGCAGCGGCTCGAACACGCTCCGCCGGTTCTTCGTCGGCGACGGGTACGAAGAAATCGTCCGAGCCGGTCCCGCAGCGAATCGAATACGAATCGCGACTGACCTTGTGCGATGGCATGGTCGGATCGTGCGACGGGACGACTCGTGAGGGCCGTATTACGGGACATCGCATCAGATCCCGTGTCTTTCCTTTGGCGATTCCACAAGACCGGGTACACAGCACGCCCCATCAGTTTTCCGTCGAAGGGAACGAACTCGTCCTGAAACACGTTGCGGAAGGGAGCGGTCTGTTTGCTCCGCTGGTCTTCGTCTGGCACCCCGAACGCAGTCGTGTCGAGGCAACATGGCGGCCATTGACGGTGACGGAGGACGGAAAAGCCGTCGGCCCCGATTGCGCCGCCGGGTACCGGCTGAAACTGGGCAAGCTTCAGTTATTGATCTCGCGAAGCCTGAAGAAAACGGGCCTGTCGCGAGCTTGTCTGGGTTACCACAGTTTCAACGAAACCGTGATCGCATCATTTGATTCCAACGGGGATGTCACCCCGATCCTGCTGGTCGAATAACGAATCCGACACGTTCGCGTTTCGGGATGGCAGTCGTGCTATTCCAGGTCATCGTCTTTCAGGTTCGCGGCGGCTCGCAGCAAGTGATCGTCGGGTGAAATGCGCAGGTATACCAGCGCCTGACGCAGGATATTTGCGGCAGCCGGTGCAGCGACCTTGCCACCGAAAGTTTCGCCGCCGACGGACGACTGATTGACGACAACCAGTGCCAACAGTCTTGGCGATTCAACCGGTGCCCCGCAAACGAACGAGCTGATATACTTGCCATGGACATAACCCCCTTCGGGTGAAAGGCATTGTGCGGTCCCTGTTTTTCCGAACACGTTGTAGCCAGGGATTCGAGCCTTTTTTCCGGTACCTCGAGTGACAACTTCTTGCATCGGATGCTCGATGATCCAACGCGCGGTTTCCCCATCGATTGTCGGTGTTGTCATGCTGTTCGCACTGACTGTCATCGCGAGCTGGTCGGGGTCGGGCAGCGTGATCCGGGGCCGGACCAGCGTTCCTCCATTAGCCAAAGCAGCATGAGCCGTGATGAGCTGAAGCGGTGTCGTGGCAATCTCGTGACCCATCGGGATCGAGCCCGTTGAATAACTGGTCCAGTCCTTCAGGGGGCGCAGAATTCCTGATAGCTCTCCTGGCAATTCAATTCCTGTTTTTCGACCGAATCCGAACAGGCTGGCGGCCTCGTGAAGTCTCGAGTTCTCCATTCGCTCGCCGATTTTCGCCATACCGATATTGCTCGATTTGACGAGTACATCTGTCAGGTTGAGCCTCCCGTAGCGGTGGTGGTCATGCAACACGCGTCGCCCCATCCGGTACTCGCCATTTTCACAATGATAAATGTCATCTCGCTGGAGCACTCCACGATCAAGTCCGAAACCGACAATCATCGGCTTGAACGTCGAACCAGGCTCGTAAATGTCGGCAATGGCGCGGTTCTTCCAGGACTCGGCAGTTGCCAACTGTGGCCGATTCGGGTCGAACGTTGGACGCGTCGCCATTGCAACAATGTCGCCATTCGTGGGATCGATAACAATCGCGCTGCAACTTTCCGGCTTCCATTCTCGCATGACATTGTCGAGCTCACGCTCGGCGTAGAGTTGTACGACGACATCCAGCGTCAACCGCATGGCCCGACCGGGTACAGGCAATTGCAAATTGTCGTCGAGGATTTCGATGACGTGCCCTCGCGAATCACGAGCAACGTGCCGCTGGCCGTTCTGGCCTTTCAGATCCGAATCGAACCGTTCTTCGATCCCGCCGCGACCGACGCCATCAATGTCGCGCAGACCGATCACATGAGCCGCCAGAGTCCCCTGCGGGTATTCGCGCCGATACTCATCCCGAAATCCGCTGGAAGTTTTCGGAAGATTCAGTCGTTTGACGCTTTCAACTTCTGCATCCGTTAATCGCCGCTTGATCCATAAAAACTGTCGTTCAGAATTGGCCGAAATTCTTTCGAACAAATCGTCCGAATTGAGCCCCAGCGCGTCAGCCACGCTCGATGCAATGACTCGCGGTTCGCGAATTTGTGCAGGCACAATGAACAGGCTTCGAGCAGTCAGTGTTGTCGCCAGGAGGCGCCCTTGCCGATCAACGATGTCGCCGGGGCGTGCCACGATTTCTTCGGTCATCTCGCGCTGTTGTTCGGCTTTACCGGCAAATTGATGTTGCTGCCACCATTGAAGCTGGACCAGCCGCGCTGAAAGAACAAGCCACCCCAACCCGAGGATTGTCACGACCAGACGCAACCGCCCTGTCGGAGGATTCGGTTCGGGATGTGGGTTTATGGTGGACATGGAACCTGTTGCCGAAGGCAAACGTTGCCGGATTCAGTGCGAACTCCAGTTCAGTAACGGGGCTCGCCGCTGATCAGAACGCCGGGGCTTCGCCGGACGCTGTAGCGACAACTCACCTCGTTCGAGTGGCCCCAGCAATTTCTCGGGCGTACCGAGACGCTGAGCGTCCAGCCGCAGCCGAACATGGGAATCGAGTAGCGCGTCCAGTCGGTACTGCTGATGTGTTAACGCGCGCTTCAGTTGCAGATTCTGCTTTTCCAATGCGGTACCCGACAGCGCGACCAGCACCACAAGGCACAACGCAGCTCCGAAGCGGAAGATCATTGGAAAAACTCGTGAAAGACCACACGCAGACCGACCAACTCCCTGTTATCGACGTTCGCGATGCGTACCCATGATTTGAACCTGGCTCGCGTCGGCAGGAAGACGCAAGACCGTTCCGATCCTGAGTTCATTTCCGTCCCGGAGAACATTGCGGTTCATTTCGAGAATCTGAACCCACCGCGACGAACGGCCCAGGTGCGATTTTGCGATCTCGCTCAGCGTATCCCTGTCCCCGACGCGATACATCGGCGCGCCATCTTCGCCCATAAAATATCCTGCAGGGGCCGAGTCTTCCTTAGGGCGCGATTGCAGCGACGATACCGGAGTGATGGTATCTGATGATGCGGGCTTTGAAATCAGGTCGGCGTAACGACGTTCGAGGACATCCACGGCAGGAGTCATAATGGTGATGCCCGGCTTCATTCGTTTTGGGTCCGGAATGACTTGCTCGTTGTGTCTCAGCAATGCCATGAAATAGCGACCGGAGCCATATTGTTTTCGTGAAATCGTCCAAAAGTTGTCATTCGGCTGGATCACGTAGCTGTCCCCGGAATCCACATTCCCGGATCGGAACGACGAGTCTGCTGTGGCTAAATCGCCGTCAACCAGTGCTGCAGGTGCCGCGCGACGTACCGGACGCGGTGCAGGTTCGGGATTGCTCTCGAATTCACTGGTCTGGCGAACATCTGATGAATCACGTGGCCGAAAATCGCGTCGCCGGGTTTGATCGTAGCTCCCGCTGGTGGTTGTCCCGGTTTCGAGGCGGCGCGGGCTCGCAAATGGATCGGACTGATCATCGGGTTCCGGCACCGACGACGGGACGCCGATCGGTGAAGATTGTTGGTCGAGTTCCCCCGGAACTGACAGCGGACGAGTGCGGCGAGTGGAATCGCGTTCTGCAGGTTCATCGCTCTTGAATTCGGCTGCCGCGTTATCGCCGGCAAACGGGTCAGAGTCCGCGGTTCCCGAAGTCTGAACGATCGCACGGGACGAATTTCGTTTCCATGCCGGATTCTTGTCGACGGACGACTTTTCGGACGAGAAATCATCGAACGCACCGTCAGCTGGCTCAATGGTCGCGACTGCAGAGGCTGACGCCCGATCACTCTTTCGCTCACGGAACTGGCGGAATTCCGAATCGTCGGCTGCGACAGCATCGGCGGACTTGTTCTTTTTGCGTTTGGGATTTGCCTCGATCGACAGACCGTCGGATCCTGATGTATCGAATGCTGCGAAGTCATCGCGATCGCGTTGTGAGTTTGCCGCGCGATCCTTCTTCGCCTTTTGGGGTCGACCGAACGACATCGCGTCATCGTCATTCGCTCGCGGGATCGCGTTGTTCAGATCTGTCGTGGCGGTCTCGGGTCCGCTCTGTTCCGACAACGCTTCCGAGGGCCGATAATATTGCTTGTAACCCAGAAAGCCGATGACACCGACCAGCAACGTCAGCATCATCAGGCCGATTTTGGTTTCTCGTATCATCGTGAGGTTCCTTCCTCGACAGGACTTGATCGCTTTTCTTCGGACAATTTCATGGCAACACGTAACTTGGCAGAACGACTTCGCGGATTGAACCGCTGTTCTTGTGGCGTCGCGGTAATCGGTCTGGCCGTCAGATTCTTCCATCGGCGTTCGTCGCGGAATTCGTTTTTGACCAAACGATCTTCCAGCGAATGAAACGAAATGACGGCCAACAGTCCTCCCGGTTTCAATGACTGCCACGAACTGGAGGCGATCCCTCGCTGTACATGCTCCAGCTCGTGATTCACTTCAATCCGCAACGCCTGAAAGATTCGAGTGGCAGGATTCTTGTCGCTTTGTCCCCGCTTCCGGAATGCAGGGCAATCTGCAACGGCATTCGACAGGTCGAGGCCGGTTCGAATCGGAGTTGACTCGCGTCGGCTGACCAGATATTCAGCGAGCGGACGGGCGAGGGGTTCTTCACCGAATTCGCGAAAAATTCGTTCGAGTTCGGCAACGTTCTGGCGTGCAATCACTTCAGAGGCAGGAACACCCGACGATACGTCGAATCGCAGATCGAGCGGTCCGCTGCTGGAAAAGCCAAAGCCTCTTTCCGAATCTGCCAATTGATCGGACGACAGTCCCAGATCCAGCAGAATACGATCGACGCCATCCAGGCCGAGTTCGTCGAGTAGCGTCGGAAGTTCAACGTAACTGGAATGCCTCAGGATCACGTTGTCGCCAGAAACGACTTTGGCCGCATGGCCCAGCATCATGGGGTCGCGGTCGAGACCGATCAATCGTCCGTGAGAACCGATCACTTTAAGCATTTCGCGGCTGTGTCCTCCTGCCCCGACTGTTCCGTCGACGACAGTCATACCCGGTGCCAGCCGAAGTTCCCGCAGAACTTCCCGCAAGATGACCGGAACGTGAACTGTTCGCGAGTCATGACCGGACGAATAGGGCTCCATAACAATTTCAATGGCGTGAGTAATCGGGCGGACTACGGCAAAATCAGGAAATGACGGAATAATTAAAAGCCGTTTCACGCAGCCTTATACGAAAGGCCCTGAAATTTGAGAAGATCAACCTGATTGATATTGATGCCACGAGGATATCGCGACCCGCGGTCTGTTTCATTGATTCAACCTTGCCACGGCAACCGGCAGCCTGGACTCGAATCGCGCATTTGGGCAACGCCCGGCGAATACCATACCTGCGCAACGATCCGGGTAAAGCGAGCCGAACACAACAGTGATGGGGAAGCTATTTAGCCGATGTTGCCTAAGACGGTGCGAGGGGACTGGACGAATCGAGGTTGATCAAGCCGTGATTCGTGAAGCTGTTCGCCACCGTCCGGTACGCAAAGCCGATGTCAATGACGCCTTCAGGCACGTTGATCGTCGATCCGACACCCGCCGTCACCGTCCCTTTGATCACGTTGTACCGCACGAAGAAGACCAGCGTTCCGTCGTTCTCGGCGAAATCCGAAAGTTCTGTCGATGATGATTCGGGAGACCTGAAACCGAGTGGCGGTGCCAACGTGGCGCAGGCTTCCGGCCTGCGATTTTTTGGAATGCGACTCTTCAAAATAAAATACACAATCGGATTCAATGACGAGTTGCATTTGGTGGTCTTTGTTTTGAATCGAATGTAAGAATCGCAGGCTGGAAGCCTACGCCACGTATTC
>JANXOO010000240.1 GCA_025353525.1 Schlesneria sp.
ATAATCGGACCGCGGGCCACGTTAATCAGATACGCATTCCGCTTCATCAGCTTGAATCGTTCGGCGTTCAACAAATGGTGCGTTTCCGGCGTCAATGCGCAGCAGACGACGATATAGTCAGCGTCCTGCAAAAGTGTTTCGAGCGACACCTGTGCAACTCCGTCAATCGCTGTTTTCAAAAACGGGTCGAACCCGATATGCCGCATTTCAAAGGGTTCGGCAAGTTTGAAAACCTCACGACCGATGTTGCCTACGCCGATCACACCGAGCGTTCGTCCGGTCACGCCTTGCCCCATGTGATTCAGCTTTTCGCTCCATCGCCCTTCGCGAGTCAACTTGTCCTTGACCAGAAGTTTGTGCGACAACGCCATCAACAGTGTCAGCACCGAAACGGCCACAGGACGACGCACTCCGTCAGGAGTAATCGTCAGCATCACGCCCGCCTCGGTACAGGCGGCGACATCGACATTGTCATATCCGACGCCAAACCGTGCGATCACAGACAACTGTTTTGACCCCGCGAGCGACTGTTTCGTCACTTTGGGTGCCAAAACCAGCAGCCCGTCGTACCCGTCAATTTGCCCGGGTTGCAGTTCTGACGTTGCCTGAGGCAGGAATTCCCACGAAACGTTTGGGGCGGCGTCGAGTAGCGACAGGCCGATATCGCCGAAACCAATCGAGCCGTCGGCTTTCAGAAAATCTCGAGTCAGTCCGATCCTGAATGTCGAGCGAGCCGCCATCGTTGCATGGTCCTTTACGCTTTTGGAGGAATTGCGACGACTTCCCGCCAATCGATCCGCCGGGAATCGGCCCACAGCCCTTCGAGATCGTACAGATCCCGAGCGTCCGGCAAAAATGTATGCACGACGATATCGCCCCAGTCTTGCAGGATCCAGGAGCTTTGGTCGTAGCCTTCTGTCGCTGGCGGCTTGTTGCCGCGAGCCTTCATCTGAACCCGAACTTCGTCACACAGGGCGTGCATCTGTCGAGTGCTGGTCCCCGTCGTAATGACGAAAAAATCCATGATCGGAGTCACGGCGGTCAGGTCGAGAACGACGGTATCTTTACCACGATACTCTTCACAAAGTCTGGCAATCTGGCACGCATCTTCCATGCTGCGCTGCAAACGATTCTTCGGTCCGGAACTGGCGATGGCGGCGGCGGCGGAAATGACGAAACTCCAAGGGTCAAAACGAAGCAGAAACAGTATCGGTCAACAACCGACGGCTGAAAGACAACTCTACGTTGTACGAGGTTCACCCCATAATGTTCAAGCGCGTTGTCACAGTTCCCCGGAATATTCTGCATAAAACGACCGTCCGGCACGGCAATAGCTGCTTTTCCCAGTCATCACCGGCAATAATCCGCAGTGTCAGCCCGCAGGAGCAACGCGTTGGCCAATACAGTAAATCCACTGCTGACGCGACCCTTTGGACGTATCGGCGACCCGCAGCAAACGATGTTGTCAGTGTTTGCGTGTCGAGGAATTGAACGGTCTTTGGGGATTGCGTTAAGTGACCGGGCCGAATGTCCATGGATAAAACTCTTCGTCGCCGATCCCCTGCTCTTCGCTTTTGGTTTTCTTGCCGCTGGCGACGGCCACCACTTCTTCAAAAATCTCGCGTCCGACATCTTCCAGTGACACTCCGTCGAGGATCTTTCCGGCGTTAATGTCCATATCGTCAATCATGCGTTCGTACATCGGCGTATTCGTGGCGATTTTCATTGTCGGAACGGGCTTGCACCCGAAACAACTCCCTCGACCTGTAGTAAAGCA
>JANXOO010000284.1 GCA_025353525.1 Schlesneria sp.
ACAGCTTCACGTTTCGGTGGCTCGTCTGCAGCGTGAGCAATGGCTTGGACAAGCTCAATCGGGCCAACTTCGGGAAGCGGAACGGCATCTTTCCACTTTGCTGATGGACCCCCAGGAGGATACCGAAGAAATTTGTGACGCTTACGTTCTCGGATACATTCGCACCCAGCGTCAGAATCAGGCGCTTCAAATCCTCAAATCCTGGATCGCTGATTGGCCAAAAAGTGCCCGGCCTTACATCCTGCGGGCAAGAATCCTGGGACTGACCGCCAATTACAAAGCGGCGGCAGACGATCTGACGCGTGCTGTTGCCCTGGACCCCACTAATGCCGAAGCGTCGTTAGAACTCGCCTTGGTACTCCAGCAGGGAAGCGACTGCGTTCAGGCAATGCCGCACTTCGAACGCAATCTGAACCATCCCAAATTTGCCAGCCGGGCTCATCTGGGACTGGCCCGCTGCCTGAAGACGAGCGGATCGAATGACCGGGTCCGTCCGTTGCTCGAGAAAGCAATTGCGCTGGACCCAAAGAACACCGCAGCCATGTGTGAACTGGGGCGACTTGACCTTGAGTCAGAAAAGTATGCGAGTGCCATCGGGATTCTGAAGAAGGCGGTTGCACTCGCACCACGCGATGAAGAAATTCATTTTCTGCTCGCTCAGTGCTTGAAAGCCGACGGGAAGGCAGATGAGGCTCAACCCCACTTCGATTTTGTTCAAAGATTTCGCGAGGCGTTTCAGGAACTGTCTCGACTCGAAGACCAGCTTTCAAAGAATCCGATGGATGTCGCGGCACTTGTCCGCGCCGGAGAAATACTGATGGATGTTTCTGACCCTGAAGAGGGAGTCGTTCGACTGCTTTCGGCGCTTGAAGTCGACCCGAAAAATGCAGAAGCCCGAAAGCTGCTAACTGAACACTATGATCGACGTGCGGCGACAAATCCGGAATTTCGTCGTTTGGCCGACGAGTTTCGTAACACGCCGCGTTAGAATGAAATGTTGCGAGACGAACTTGAAGAGTTTGAAACAGACCGCGTCCCCCTCAATCACTTTTGATAACAGGATCCCTGAGATGAAACGAGGACACGAAACGTTCGGAACCGGTCGATTTCAACCCGTCTGTGCGGACTGCGGCCACGGTCTTCCCGTCCGTCCGGTCACTTCAGCCGCCGCTCGCGTGCAACGAATCGCGACTTTTGTCCAATCGGGTTGCCTGGCATTGTCTTGTTTGCTGCTGATCGTCTCGATGAGCGGGTGCATGGAAAGCCTCGAAAATCAGACAAAAAAATCGAAGAACTCGATTATCGGCAAGAAAACCCAGGATATCGGACAATACGACCCGAACGCCGGCAAAGTTGTCAGCGATTCAAAGATCCACGCGACCGATCCTTTTACCGCCCCGACCTCGGCCTATGGCCCGATGCTGGAAAAGATTTCCAAAACTCACATCGAGCATGCCGTCAGGCTCTTTGAAGCTGAGAACGGCCAGTATCCGAAGAACTATGACGAGTTCATGGAAAAGATTATCCGTGCCAACAAAATCGAATTGCCGGTCCTTCCCGGCGGCAAGAAGTACGAATACGACGAGGTCAATCACACACTGGTCGTTGTCGATGGTCCTGCCGAAGCGAAATAAGCCTTTGTGTGTCGATTGTTCCAATCGACAATTCGGTTGCCTTCGAGCCGTTGTTACAAAGTGCCGACAAGAATGGTGCGCCAAATTGCACGGTTTCTGACTCTGCCGCTTGACGTGCGTGATCGAGTCTGGCAGAGTCGTGTCTCGAGTTGGATCGACTCGGGCAACGCTGTCACTCAATACAATAATTCTGGACCTGTTATGAGTCACCTCACGATCGAGGTTTGGGATGCGACCGGCAATAAGAAGCAGACGGTCGAGGTTCCGTCCGATGCTGCCGTCAATCGATTAATTGCGGTTTTGGTCGAGAAGATGAACCTGCCCCGTCACAGTCCCGACGGTCAGATGATGAGTTATAAATTTCATCATCGTGCAAGCGGTCGACAGTTGCTCGATTCAGAGACTCTTTCGACGGCAGGCGTCCGCGACGGGGATATCCTGCGGCTTCAGCCGGAAATCACTGCAGGTGGTCGAGTAGAAATTCTCCGGTTAAAGTTCCGTCAAAACATTGCTACATATCCGATCGTCAGGACGAGACTCACACCGCGCCGCTGAGCGGATTCGTCGTCTGAATCGATCGCTCGAAAGGAGCGTTGCACTCTCCATCTGGCCATGGATTCAACGATGAGTGATGAACGATCAAACACGACGCGGACATTTTTGGCTTACTGCTTTCACCAGGAAGCCTCTAAAATGCTGAACTACTGGCGGTTGTTGATGCCGTTGCTCGTATCCGCAATCGTCTTCGTACGCGTATCACGTTTCGG
>JANXOO010000402.1 GCA_025353525.1 Schlesneria sp.
CGATAATGCGATTCAATGTAGCGACCAGAGAATTTCGATGTTCCGGTGGAATTCCGTTGGCCTCAAAATGGACGCGATATCGTTTCGCTCTGTGCCTCGTAATCGTTTCCATCGGTTGTGATGGCACGACTTCGACGTCCACTGCTTCAAAAAATGGCGTTTTCGAGGAAAAATCCGCAGGCAAAGCGACACTACAAAATATGACGGCTTTGCCGGATGGCGACAAACTTCAAGGCGGAAATCGCGAACAGGATACCCCGAATTCCCACGCTGACGCGGGCAACTCTGAATCGAAAGAAAAGGACGCCAAAAAACACGACCGCTCATCCGGAAATGCTCCGCAGAAATCGGACGAACGCCGCAACGCCACCAAACAGCCAGCATCACCCACGGCGGCTCAGATTGCCAAATGGGCGATTTCCGACTTTCAGCCGTTGCAACTGCTGGCATGTCGTGACGGGTTTGGTGATTCATTAGTGCAAGCAATGGCTGTGTCACCTGATGGAAAACAATTTGTCCTGGGCGGAACACGCCTGACATTGTGGAACATGGGTGAATCGAATCCTGTCGTCGACTTATTAGCGAATCTCAGTACCAAAAACGTTGATCGCCCACTCGGCTGCGTCGCGATTTCAGGCGATGGAAAATGGCTGGCGGCTGGCGACCAAAAAGGGATACTTCGCATCTGGAACCTGAGTGACTCTCAGGAGGCGATCTCATTCAAAGCCCACGACGGGCGACTGACGCAGGTTACTTATTCGCCCGATTCGCAGACTTTTGCCACGACCAGTTATTCCGGTGAAATCCGGTTTTGGAAAGCGGCGGATGGCAAGAAAATCCGAAGCGTCAAAGTTGACGAGCAAGAGGTTCATCGGATGGTCTTTTTGTCAGATACATTGCTTGCGTGCACGGGAAGCGAAGCCAATGTCTGGAATATCGAAACCGGTAAAAAAGAAGCCATGTTGTCGTCGGGGCGAGTCATCAATCCCTCACTGGGATTGTCGAATGACAGGACTTTGCTGGCGTATGGCGACTCCGATTCAAAAACGCAGTTTTGGGATGTGCAAAAGTCGGCGCCAACAGGTACCGGATTGCTCGGCGCCACGCCGCACCTGATCGGGTTCTCTCACGACGGGAAATGGATTGCGACGACGACCGGCAATTCCGACATTCGCATTTGGGATGCGAATCGTCGCAGTATCGTGCAGGTGATCGACGCGGACGGCGGCCGGACGGTGGCGTTGAATTGGCTGCCCGGAAATAATTCATTGATCGTCGCGTCAGAACATGGACGCGTCCGCATTTGGGGTACGCCTGAAACTGCTGTTGCCCTCGGGCTGGATCCAATGGTGCCACCGGTTGTTGCATCAGTATCTGTAACCGATCACAAGGCCTTCTCTTCGGCTCAATTGAAGCGTGTCATCGATCTTCGCTCGTTTCCACAGTTGCCGGATGCGGCACCACAGTGGAACGAATCAGGAATGAGCTCGTATACGTCCGCTTTTTCGAAGGACGATGCGGAACTCTTTTACCGGTATACTCTCGGCAAAGCAGGTTGGTCAGAATGGGAAGGGGCGGATGCTGCGCTGCCCGGGTTGAATTTTCGCAAGGATGGATGCGAGTTGAACGTTTCAATGATTCCAGCGACAGCAACGAAAGAGAACGGTCAAGGCTCGCTTCAGGTAAATCTGCAGTTTTCCGGTAACAGCGACGCGCGGTGGCTTCCCAAATTTTCTCCGATCAGTTCAAAGAGCACGTGGGATTACTTTTCGTCGGTGTCTTACCGAACGAAGGCAGCCCTGACAGATGTTGAAATCGGATTGCTGAAACAATTTCATGCTGCGGGCTGGACCGCTTACACCCGACTTAATGCATCCGGAACGGAAGAGCCGCTCTCCAGAAGTATCACGATGTTGCAGGGTGGCTGCGAACTCATAATCTCGATTGGCTATCCGGCCGATTCAAAGGACGAATTGTCCGTACAAACCAGCATTCATCTGGCCAGAAAGTCGATTCCGATTCCGCCCGACTCGGGATGGGTTGAATTCGATTCTTCGACGGATTTGTTGCTCGTGGCAAACACGATGATGAACTTGAAGCAGACGATCGGGTTCTACGACACCCGGATGGCAGAAGAAGGTTGGCTCGCACGAGATGCAGGGCGAAAAATCCCGGACGATGATGCCGGAACCGACGACGACAAGGAAAAAAGAGCCTGGCTGCCGTACATTCGAGGTCAACAGGATGTCCTGATTCGCCTTATTGCGCTATTGGACGGCAGGACACGGGTCGTTGTTGGGGATGCAGAACGGTCGTCGTGGCAAATGCAAAAAGAGCCCCCGAAGTCTGGCGATGACACGGAAAAACCTGGCGTCCAGGCAGCGGATTTTGAATTGCCAAAAGGGGCTGCCGCCGTCAAATATGATGTCGATCAGAAGCAGATCACGTTCGAGCTTTCCAGTGCAACTCCGCCAAAGCTGATCGAACAACTCGCGTCACAAATGAAAGAACTGGAATGGACGCGCGAAAAACGCGGAGTTCTGAGTGACGAATACGTACTGGCAACGTTTTCAAAATCGAAGTCAGAAATTGATATTCGAATTCGGGGCGACGGCGGAAAATCGACCGTGTCGATCGGGGGCGACGGAATGCTATGGTCAAAGGCGCTTCCATCACCACCCGTTCGAATCTCGTATGAAACATGGCTGCGCCGAAACAAATGGGACGCAACGCTCGAACGACTCGACGAATTCGCAGAAGAAATGCGCAAAATCCCGTCGACCAAAGCCAGATAGTGCGAATTCGACAGCGACTGATTGTCATTACTTGCCCTTACTCTCACGGCCTTGACTGCATCAGCGAGCGTTGATGGTTAGGCGGAATTGTCCGGTTCGCTCCGGAACGTCTCTGCACAGGTGGGTTGATCAGGGGAAGGGTTCCGCCGATTTCTTGGGAATTTCAGCGTGCCTCAGGTTTCGTTCGCAGCTTCGGAACGAAACCGTGGTTCTGTTTCGAATTCCGTAGATTGCCACCCTCAATTGGAGTAGATTGAAAGAACTGCCCGTTGCAGATTGGAGAAGTTGCATGTCTGATTCCTGGTTTCACCGGTTTTTCGAGTCGCGTTGGCGCGTGCTGACGCTTTTCGGGGCGATATCGGTGACCGCGATGACGGTTTTCTTTTGGGTCGATCTCTGCGTTTGGAGAGCGGAAGTCAACCTGCAACAACGCAATCATGCTGCCGCAGCAATCTGGGTTAATCGAAGTTTGTGGTTCCGCTCGGAAGCAGATGCCACGACGTGTCTGCTTCAAATTCGCATCGCTCGTCGCCAAGGAGAATTTCGGGATGTCGAGAGCAAATTGCACGAGGCCGTCAAACGCGGTGTTCCGCGAGCGCGGATTCAACGCGAACGCTGGCTGGCAATGGCCCAGACAAACCAGTTTGGAGCCATGCAGGAACACTGGAACGAATTGCTGCGGGATGCTCGAGACGACGAGCCCGAAATTGCGAGAGCCCACTACACATGGGCGATACTTAACCACCACCTGGAGATTGCCCGGAAAACGCTCGAACTCTGGCATCAGGACTATCCGCTCGATCCCGAACCGCTGGTTCTGACAGGTCGTTATTATCAATCGCAGTCCGATCGGGAATCGACAGAGAAAGCCTATCGGGAAGCGTTTGCCCTCGCTCCGGAAAGTGACGAGATTCGTCTCGCGTTTGCCAATGCGTTGCAAATGCGTTTAAAAACGAACGAAGCAATCCCGCTTTTCCAACAGCACCTTCGCAAACACCCGAACCAACTCGATGCGATCCAGGGTCTGGGGCAATGTCTGGCCACCAAAGGCGAGGTCAGGGAGGCTATCCTGTTGCTTCAAGACGCCCTGAAAACGCACCCCGATGATTTCACGCTTCAAAAAAATTGTGGCGAAATGCAGTTGTCAATCGGAGATGCCGTGGCCGCGGCGGTGGTGCTTGAGAAAGCCTGGAAGACGATCCCCGAGCATGCAAATATTGCCAATTCCCTGGCGCGCGCCTGGAAAGCCTGCGGTCGAACTGCCGATGCCGAACCGCTTTTTGCATTTGTTACCGAATCGATACCAAAATTGGCAGAAATGTCGGATCTCGAGACGGAATTGCGAAGCCAGCCGAATAACCTTGAGTTGCGAATGAAGATTGCGTCGATCGTCGCAAAATACATTTCGAAAAAGGATGCGATACTATGGTATGAAAACCTGCTGAAGATCGCACCGAACTATCTGCCAGCGCACAGAGAACTCGTGATTTTGTACCCATCAGTCAATGACGAGAAAAAGGTGGCATTTCATTCAGCCTTTCTGAGGCAAAATTCTCCATGAATCACGCTCAACGTCACCTCCGACGGATTTTTGGATTGCTCGTGGCGACATCCATCGCCGTCGCCGCAGCAGGTTGCTGGCGGTCACAGTCAATCACGCTCGAATCCGGGAATAAGACTTCCTCGATGAAAGGGTTTCCGTCGGAAGCCCCGGCAGCTTCGAACAAGTTGCAATTTGAAGACATCGCGGCAGCGAGTGGAGTGAACTGGACCGGACGCAATGGGGAAGAAGCGAAAAAACTTGCCCTGCTTGAAGCGATTGGAACGGGTTGCGCCGTGGACGACTATGATCGCGACGAAAATCCGGATCTTTTTTTCGCAGGGGGTGGGGAATTCGGGGTTCACAATGAAATTCTGCCGCTTTCAATCGGCCTTTTTCGTCAGGTTTCCGCCTGGAAATTCGTCCCCGTAGCAATTGCGGCCGGGATGAATGTGGCACGAAATTACAATCACGGCATGTGGACCGCCGACATTGACGACGACGGTTTTTCAGAATTGCTTGTGACGGGCTGGGGCGGTTTGCAACTTTATCACAATCGGGGTGACGGCACCTTCTCTGACGTCACTGGCGAATCGGGGCTCGACGATTCGATGTGGAGTACAGCCGCCGGATGGGCTGACCTGAACAAGGATCACATCCTGGACTTGTACGTGGGGCACTACGTCAATTGGTCCTTCGAAAACAATCCCGTTTGCGTCAATTCAAAAATGAAACAGCAAAACGTCTGTGCTCCAACAGATTTTCCGGGATTACCCTGCACCGTCTACCTTGGGAATGGTGATGGGACGTTTCGCGAAGGTGGCCAGGAAATGGGGATTCACGAGATCGGAAAGGTGCTGGGAGTTGTTATTGCGGACATTAACGGCGACCGGCAGCCCGATCTCTATGTTGCAAATGACACGCTTCCGAACCACCTCTATGTCTCGCAGCCATCCGGAAAATACAAGGAAGTTGCGATTGAATTTGGTGTC